>CAZOGT010000374.1:0-3003 GCA_964579015.1 uncultured Acidobacteriota bacterium
TGCTTCAATTTCCCTCAGCCCATCCAGAATAACTGTTTCCGGTATCTGCACTCCGCTCTGCCGAAGATGCTCCGTGACAATTTCAGCCGTGCCTTTCTGTCGGTTCAAGGGTCCGGAATAAACAGCAGTAACACGCGATACCCTTGACTTCCACCACTCACCCAGCAGTTCCGCCTGCCGCCGACCAAGTTCTGAGAGCCTGTCATAGTCATCAGTAAAAGCCGAAGCCTGCCCATGCCTAACCAAAATCAGTCGTCCCATTGCCTGTATCTTTCTGAAAATAATTTCCAAAAATTCCTGTCAGTACTGCAAAAGAGTATATCGTGAAGAGGCCGAAAATGGTAGCCGCCGGAAGGCAGGCCTTTGATCATTGCATCCCACCCCAAAGAGCAAAGGGGTAACCTGGAACAACTGAAGAACTGTGGCCATTGATTATGGCCGGCCACTTTAAAATAGGGCTTGCGCCCGCCGGGAAGTCTGGTTTAATAATAGGGAACCGCAACGGTGTACAAGGTGTACAAATTGCGCCCTGAATTTTTAATAAAAACAGCAGGATGCTGTAAAAATTGGAGGCTTGATAATGAGATTAGGGTTTATCGGTGCAGGATTCATTGCAAAATTTCAAACCATTGCCCTGTCCCAGGTGCGGGGATGGCAGATTGCCGGAATCTGCAGCCCCGAGGGAGCGGAGAAACTGGCTGGATTTGCGAATTCCCATGGACTTGGTCCGGTGTCGGTCTATCCAACCGTTACTGAAATGGCAAAAAACGTGGATGTCCTTGCCATTTTTTCACCGAACTTCACTCGAATTGCGATAATGGAGGAAATCCGTGACGCAGTCAAGTCAGGATCCCAGCTTCGCGGCATCATCTGTGAAAAGCCTCTGGGAAGAAATTTTGCCGAAGCAGACCGAATGGTTAAGCTGCTGGAAGAAACCGGAATCCCGGGAGCCTACTTTGAAAACCAGCTGTTCATGAAACCCCTGGTTGTCCAGATGGAACAGCTGGCCGGGGTAAGAAAAGCAATGGGCCCGATGTCCCTGGTTCGCTCCGCTGAAGAACACGGAGGCCCACACGGGGCCTGGTTCTGGGACCCTGTCAAACAGGGGGGAGGAGTTCTGAACGACATGGGATGCCACAGCATCGCGGTAGGAAGGTATGCGCTTACTCCTTCAGGCAAGGCCCTGGACTTTCTTATGCCTGTAAAAGTCTCAGCTGAGATTGGGCTTCTGAAATGGGGCAGGCCTGAATGGCGGAAAAAGCTTCTTGAAACCTATGGTGCTGACTATGCCAGGACCCCGGCTGAAGACTTTGCTACAGGGATGATTACTTATCGAAATCCGGAAACCAGCCTGCTCTCCAAGGCCCAGTTCACAAACTCATGGATGTTCGAAAAACAGGGCCTAAGAATATTAATGGATGGAACCGGCCCGGGATACGCTTTTGAAATCAATACCTTGGCCTCACCGCTGACCGTGTTCATAGGCGATGATGCGGCTACGGCGATTGCCGATCAGGAGACAGCTCTGGAAAAAGCCACATCCAGCCGGGGCCTGCTGACGGTACAGCCCAATGAGGCCGACCTGTACGGTTATACCGATGAATTTTCAGAAGCGCTTGAGGCCTTTACAAACGGGCGTCCGGGAAAGCTTACCTGGAGCTACGGCAGGGAGGTAATCCGCCTGGTCATGGCTTCATACATGGCCGCCGAGAGCGGCAAATCCCTGGATCTTACGGATCTGAATATTCTTCAGGAGATTGAAACATATATACCGGTTGTAGCCCGGGGCCAGGGAGCGGATATTTTATATTAACCGTAGAACAAAATAATCAGAGCTTTCGGGTTTTACTCTTGGATCCGTGGCTGTAAACAAAAGGGGAAAAGCTTATGTCTAAAAATATTGGCCGTCGTCAGTTTCTTCAAACCGGGGCTATAGCGGCCGCGGCCTCAGCAGCCGTAAGTCCCGCTCTCGCCCGGGATCAGAAGGTTGCACCCTCAGACCAGGTGGTCATGGGATTCATCGGAACCGGAAGAATGGGAAACAGCAGCCTTAACACCTTCTGCAACCATCCGGGATTCAGGGTGGCAGCGGTATGCGACGTCTACCAGCCCAATCTGGACAAGGCTCTGTCCGAACTGGATAAGAGGTCCATCAGAGCCGACTCATACAAGGATTTCCGGGAAGTCCTGGAAAGAGATGATATCGATGCCGTAAACATTTCTTCGCCCGATCACTGGCATCCGCTGATGGCGGTAATGGCCTGCCAGGCCGGCAAGGATGTATACGTGGAGAAACCAGTCTCCATAACCGTTGCTGAAGGCCGGAAAATGGTACAGGCCGCCAGGAAATACAAAAAAGTTGTCCAGGTCGGCACCCAGCAGCGGTCAGGAACACATTTCCAGAAAGCTGTTCAACTTGTGCGTGACGGAGAGTTGGGGGCAATAACCTCTGTCAGGACCTGGAACCTCGGCAACGCCTTTCCGGAAGGATGGGGAAACCCTCCGGACTCGGAGCCTCCTGCCGGGCTTGACTGGGATTTCTGGCTGGGGCCCGCCCCAAAGGTACCCTTTAACAAAAACCGCTTCGGAGTAGCTCCGGACAGGTGGTCTACCTTCCGGTATTTCTGGGATTATGCCGGAGGAATGATGACCGACTGGGGAGTCCACCTTATTGATATCGTGCAGTGGGCAATGGAAGTCGAGGCCCCGGAAACCGTTTATGCCACCGGCGGAAAATACCAGATCAGGGACAACCGCGATACCCCAGACACCCTGATGGCCACCTACCAGTATCCGGGATTTGTGCTGACCTATGAAAATCGCGACTGCAACAGCAGGCCGATTAACGGGCATGGCTACGGGATCGAATTTTACGGCACCCAGGGCACCATGTTCCTGGACCGCTCAGGTTACGAAATCATTCCGGAAACCGACCGGGACGGGGACAGGTCGATCCCCAGGATGTATTCAATGCAGGGATCCAATGTGAATAATTCCAACTAC
>CAZOGT010000375.1:0-2984 GCA_964579015.1 uncultured Acidobacteriota bacterium
GACATAAAGGAATTCATTCTCTGCAAGGCCAACGAAGAGAAAAAGGCCCTGAAACTGATCGAGGCCGGGTATGATTCCTCCCTGGACGGAGAAGCATACCAGAGTGTTCAGTTCCAGAACGCGAACAACAGCGTCAGCGTTATTGACAAGTTCATGCAGACCGTGCTGGATGACGGTGAATGGACTACGAAAATGGTGACTACCGGTGAAGTTGACAAGACCTTCAAAGCCAGGGATATGCTTACCTGGATATCGGATGCCACCTGGGAATGCGGGGACCCGGGCATTCAGTTTTCCTCCACCATGAACGACTGGCATACCTGTCCGAACACCGGCCCGATCAATGGTTCAAACCCCTGTTCAGAGTTCGTTTTTCTTGATAATTCAGCATGTAATCTTGCATCCCTCAATCTTCTCTGCTACCTGGACGAAGATGGGAACTTCAGGATTGATGATTTCCGGAGCGCGGTTCGGACACTGATAGTGGCCCAGGAAATCATAGTTGACAAGTCGAGCTACCCTACAGCCGAGATCACAAAAAACAGCCGGCTATTCAGGCCCCTGGGCCTCGGGTTTGCCAATCTTGGAGCCCTGATCATGGCTAATGGGTTCCCTTATGACAGCGATGAAGCCCGGTCTCTGGCTGCCGCCGTTACGGCACTGATGACCGGAGAAGCCTACCGGACAAGTGCGGAGATAGCTGAACAGACCGGGCCTTTCGAAGGCTTCGAACAGAACCGGATTCCTATTCTTCGGGTGATGCATAAGCATCGTGACGCCCTCTCCGGAATTGACCGGGATCTCGTTCCCGGTGAGCTTCTGCAGGCCGCGGAAAAGGCCTGGGACGAGGCAATCATCCAGGGGTCAAACCATGGTTTCCGCAATGCCCAGGTCACGGTCCTTGCCCCTACCGGGACCATCGCCTTCATGATGGACTGCGACACCACCGGGATCGAGCCGGAATTCTCCCTCGTTAAATATAAAAAACTGGTGGGCGGAGGCACGCTCAAGATAGTAAACAAAACCATTCCGTCCGCCCTGCAGAAATTGGGTTACGACGATGAACAGATCACCGGGATTCTTAAATACCTTGAAAACAAGGACACTGTTGAGGGCGCGCCCGGCTTGAGACCAGAGCATCTGGCTGTATTCGATTGTGCGGATCGACCTGTAAACGGCTCACGCTCCATTCACTACATGGGGCACATAAAAATGTGCGGAGCCCTGCAGCCTTTCATATCAGGCGCCATATCCAAGACCGTCAACATGCCAAATGAAGCCACGGCTGAAGAAATCCGGGAAGCCTACCTTTTTGCATGGAAAGCCGGCATGAAAGCGGTTTCCATCTACAGGGACGGCTGCAAATCCGTTCAGCCCCTTTCCAATAAGGACCGGGCAGCCAAGGCCCTGGGGAAGAGTGCCCCCCAGAGGAATATGCCTAAAAACCACCCGGCCATTCAACATGAATTCCGGATCAAGGGATTCAAGGGATTCCTTACCATGGGAACCTATCCTGAAGATGACCACCTGGGAGAAATCTTCATCAACTTCTCAAAACAGGGCTCCACTCTCCAGGGAATGGCCATGGCCTGGGCCATTGCCATCTCCATGGGCCTGCAGAGAGGGGTGCCTCTTGAAGACTATGTCAGGATGTTCTCCCACATGAGTTTTGAGCCGGCCGGATTTACAGATAATCCACAGATACCTTTTGCCAGCTCGATTCCGGATTATGTGGTAAGGTGCATCGCCTCCAAATTCCTCAGCCCTGAGGTCCAGCAGGCCCTTGGGATCCACAATGTTAAGCTGGAATCTTCGGATGAAGGTGTAATTTCCCTAACGGCAATCATTCAGGCAACGCTGAAGCAGAGAAGCGACTGATGAACGATGCCTACCATTCAGAGGCCATGACCTGCGAATGCGGAGGCCTGATGCAGCGCAACGGCAGCTGCTATGTATGCACCACATGCGGACTTACGTCCGGCTGCAGTTAGCCTGCGCTTCTGAACCCTGGCTTATTGAAGGATTGCGCCGCCGGGACTGACATGCACTGCATCGGGCGAGCTGGCTGCGGCCATACTACCTGAATATGGTTGCCCCGAAATCTTTGGAAATGCCGATAGAAATCCCGCTGTTGGGGTCGGTCTCCATCAGCCCGGCAAGAAAGGCCACATCCCAGTAGAGCCCACCTACCTTGACCTGGGTGCCAAGTCTGCTGATAACCGTTTCCTCTGTACCAAACCCTGAAGGCCCGACACGGCCGTGAAGATCGGCAAAAACCCTGAACCTGTCGGTCAGCGTATAGATTCCCGCCGCACCCCAGGAAAGCTGGTCATCCTGGGCTCCCGCGGTTTCCGGGTCCCCAAGGATGGCAATGCCGATATTCCCGGCCAGGGTCAGGCCGGTAAAAGATTTCTGAATCAGGAAGTCCCCGTAAACGTCGGTCTCATCTGTTCCCAGGCCCTTTTCCGTCGAGGCATTTGGCAGCTTTACGGCAACCCTGAAGCCCAGGGCAGGGGAGCGTGCCCCTTCTTTCCTGAACCGGAATTTGGTAGCCAGGACAAGATCCCCGAAATCATTGGTGGAATTTCCTCCGAAATCAAGATTCTGGTGATTCGGGGCTCCGGGATCAATACTATTGATATTGAGATAATTCTGGGCTGTCCAGAAAGCCTGGAGCTCTACCGAATTTCCAGCGCCCAGGCGCAGGCCCAGGTTTCCTATTCTTGTCAGATCACCTTCCAAACCCGAAAATGGGTACTCTGCTCCCTGCAGCAGATCGAAACCCAACTCAGCCCTGATGATCCCCGCGCCAACCGAATCTACCAGTTCCGTTGCGAGGGGGCGGGGAGTCTGGGCTTCCAGCACACTGAAAAAAATGAAAAACAGGGCCAGATAAATCCAGGTTTGTTTCATAGGTTCGGAGTTTATTAGAGAAGGTGACAGCGAGTCAACAGATAACCGGGAATCAGGAGTTCACAAAAACC
>CAZOGT010000376.1:0-2978 GCA_964579015.1 uncultured Acidobacteriota bacterium
TTTATCAGGTTCCTCGCTCCGCTGTTTCGTTCCTTCCCTTCCTGTCAAAGATCTCTGACGAATCCCGGCTTACGCAGCCTTTGTCGTCAAGACACGTCACCCGTTTGTGACGACTTGCATATGATACGTTATTTCACCTCTAATATTCAAGTATAAAATCACGAATTCAACACGAAATTTTTCCTCCTTAAATCATAGCAAATAAAGGCCCTCAACTCTGCAAGGCTGCTAACCTGCCGTAAAACATCGGGATTTATTCTTTTCCAGCCGGGCCTGTCCGCATCCTTTCCGATCCATCAAAACCACCCATTGAACTCGCCTGCTATAAGGATATAGAATAACCTTCTATCAGATGTCAGAGTAAGGCCGTCCAGTATCAGAATCAGGACATCCAGGAAAATATATGTTCAATGCAAAAAATTCCCAGCTTCATATAGAAGACAGCGTCAGGCGGGACGAATACAAAACCGTGGAGCCCTCTGTCAATTTCCGCCAGATAACCTGCTACAGCTGTGAACATACCGCTGTTTATCGGTTCAGGACCACGCAGATCCGGAGAAATCCTGAAAAACCTGAAAATCTCGATGACGAGGAAATGCTGGAAAAATGGAAATCGATCCCCCGCTTTGCAGAAATACCCGAGGTAATCAAGTGTGAAAGCTGTGGAGAGGTCCTGGGTTCATACCCGGAGATCATCTACTAGCCTGAATGTCTTCTTCGACTTCAGGAATAATTACCGCCTGCCGGTCCACCCATTGATTATGGATTCCCGCAAATCAAACCCGAAGGCCCGTTCCGATACCACTACTATAGGCGCGGACTGCACTCTCTTATAGACGGCCCTCCCGATCATCCCGTAGATATCATCGACCAGCTCCCGAAAGGTATCCTCGTTATATTTGTCATATATATATTCAGGATATGCCCCCGGCCTGAGGCTGCCGCTTATGAATCCCTCCAGGATATCCCTGGGGCTCGAGCCCCTCTCGATAAAATCATTAACCAGGGGCCCGATCACCTCGTAGTCAAAGGGATCCACCTGATCATCCTTCAGTTCAGCCGACGCAGGCATCTCAAAAATTACCTCCGGAATGATTGCTCTTCCGTGGCGGCGGTTGACGTAGCGGGATATGCGGTATACATCAGGCTTGGAAAGGTCTCCGATAACAGCCAGGCCGCCCACCATGTCTCCGTACAGGGTGGCGTAGCCAAGGGCCATTTCACTCTCATTGCCGTTGGTAAGGAGCAGCTTTCCGCTGTCGTTGGATTCCGCCATCATCAGGGTGCCCCTGATCCGGGCCTGCAGGTTCTCCTCGGTTATTGAATTCTTTATGGGGTGCAGGCAGGATTCAAACTCCTGCACCATTTGATCAAGGATTTTCTGGATAGGGATGACCTTATAGGCGGCACCAAGGTTATCGGCAAGCTCTCTGGCCGCTGATTTGGTAGCTTCGGAATTATAGCGGCTGGGGAGGTTATAAAGGGTCAGCCTCTCAGGCCCCACCGCGTCACAGGCGATCGCGGCGCCAAGGGCGGAATCTATTCCGCCGGACACCGCCTCCATGACTCCGCTGAATATGCCTACCTTCTCATAATAGTCACGGACACTCATTACCAGAGCCTCGTAGATCTCTTTTTCCCGGTCAAATTCTTCCGGCTCAACCGGGGGCAGTGGGACAGGGCTGAAATCTATGCTCTCCTGGTGTTCCGTAAATGCGGGAAACATTGATACCAGCGCACCGGAGCGGTCATAGACGCTGCTCAGGCCGTCAAAGGTTATGATGTTTTTCCCGTTATCTCCGATACCCACGGTATTTACCCAAACAATCGGGACCCTGCATTCCGCAACATGGTCCCTGATCAGTCTGTCCCTGACAAACCTTTTCCCGTCGCGTGCTTCATGGCTCGAGCAGACAAAAGGGCTGGCATTGATGCAGAAGATATATTCGGCTCCCTGGTCAACCAGCATCCGTGAGGGCTTAATATCGTATCCGGAATCCCAGAGGTCCTCACAGATCAGGATTCCGGCCTTGACGGGCCCACCGCTGGTCCTTATTTCCACTGGAGTAAAATCGGTTCCGGGCTTAAAGTACCTTTTATCGTCAAAATAGCGATAGGAAGGCAGGAGGCGTTTATGGACAATGCGGCTGACCTTTCCCTCCTGGAGAAGAGCCGCGGCATTATAGCGGACCGGCTTACCGTCCGGTCCTGTTTCAGAAGGGTCAAAATCCACAAAACCGACAATGGCATCAATATCGCGGGAATGGGGAGCTATTTCCCTGAAAAGGGTATTTTTGTTGTCTTCCAGGAAGTCCAGGTTCATCAGGAGCTTTTCGTCAAGGCAGTACCCGGTCAGGCACATTTCAGGGAGGACCAGCAAGTCGGCGGAGTCCCGGCTCGCCTGCTCGATTGACCTGGTGATTTTAGAAGCGTTTCCGGCGATGTCTCCACTTTTGGGATTAATCTGTCCAATTGAAATCCTGAACTTCATTTCTCTGCCTCCAAAGCTGACTGACTGCAGGGCTGATCAACCATCCCCGCCCGGCAAATCCAGTCATCATGATACCAATTTCCCGGGATGTGTACTCAGGCTGAGCGGTATCAGCGGCAATAAACGGCGACCCCAATAACAATAATGATTCCAATGGATGACATTCAGCTGGTAAATCACTGAAAAAGGCCCGGTGACAACCCTTCACAAAAACCCGGATCGTGCTATAATCCCTATCTGATTTTCCATCATGCGCTCGTAGCTCAGCTGGATAGAGCGATGGTCTACGAAACCATAGGCCGCAGGTTCGAGTCCTGCCGGGCGCGCCACTCCCCCTAAGGGGGGAAATTCCAAATCCGAAGCACGAAATCCGAAATTAGATTACCTAAGCTCCTTGAACCTTTTCCCGGGAGGTCAATTTTTTTTCGGCAGGTTTCTTTTCTGGGGATTGTCTTGCCTTAGTGTTTCTCAATATCGCCCCGAAGAT
>CAZOGT010000377.1:0-2970 GCA_964579015.1 uncultured Acidobacteriota bacterium
TCAAAGAAACCTGTATATGGTTTTCTGGCGAAACTGCTCGCCCGGCCTCAACACGGTTGAGGGGAAATCCTGATGATTGGGAGAATCGGGATAATGCTGGGTTTCCAGGCAGAAACCCGCATGCTGCCTGAATCCATTGCAGGCGGCGCTTCCGTCCAGCGAATTTCCGGTATAGAGCTGAACGGCAGGCTGGGTAGTGTCAACCTGCATCGTCCTGCCGGAATTGGGATCAGTCACCTCGGCGGCCCTCACCAGCGCCCCGAGAGTCTCTTTCCTGATTACAAAACAATGGTCAAATCCCGGTTTACCTGACATGTCACAGGGAACTTCGGGACTGTTTCTCTCGACGATTATTCGTTTCTCACGGAAATCGCAAGGGGTTCCGACGACCGGCATTATCCTTCCGGTTGGGATAAGTTCCGCATCGGTTTCAAGATAAAAATCAGCATTGATAAGCAGTTCATGATCAAGAACAGTTCCTGATTCAGCCCCTCCCAGGTTCCAGTAGGCATGGTTTGTCAGGTTAATCGGGGTAGCCGCGTCAGCAACAGCTTCATAATCAATGATCAGTTCATTGTTTTCGTTCAGGGTGTATGAACAGAGAACATCCAGGTTCCCGGGATACCCTTCTTCCCCGCCAGGGCTCAGATACCTCAGGTCAATAGTTACTGAACCTGAGGACTCACGGGTAGCGGGCCTCCACACCCTCCTGTCAAAGCCGACAACGCCTCCGTGCAGATGGTTTCTTCCGTCATTCTCTGCCAGCTGGTAGTGGTTTCCGTCAAGATTGAAGGATGCCTTACTGATCCTGTTGCAGAATCTTCCGACCGTGGCTCCAAAATACGGATGCCTCTGGAAATATCCTTCAATTGTTTCAAAGCCGAGGGTGATTTCTTCACGGTTCCCTTCGGAATCAGGAGCGATAACACTCAGGAGGATAGCCCCGTAGTCCGTAATGCCTACTTCAAGCCCCTGCCGGTTGCTCAAGGTATAGCGATGTACAGTCTGCCCGGCCCCGGTCTTTCCAGATTCGGTCATTTTCATCTTCATTTGAGTCCCCTCCATTCAGTAATCCCAGGTCCACATCCAGCGTCCTGGCGCCGGACGCTGGGGGAGATGATGTTCTGCAATGACCCCAGTTTAACAGGCATCTCCTATGACTTTCACTACCAAAGATTGAATTTCCTCGCATTCAGGCGCTCTTTTCAATAGAATTTACCATGCTTAATAATTAATGAAGAAAAAGTTTATTGAAAAATTCGCCCCCTGGGCCGCATCCCGGCTGATCAGGTTTTGCTGCGGCACAGCCAGGCTGCTGGAGTACCCTCGCCCGTTTTATGAGGTCCACGGGGAAAACAGCCAGCCCTTTATCCTGGTTTTCTGGCACAGCAGGATATTTTTTGCCACCTGGTATCTCAGCTTTTACCGCTGCTATGCGTTGATCAGCCGTCATTCCGATGGCGAACTGGTAGCTGCCGCGGCAGAAAAGCTGGGAATTCAATCAGCACGGGGATCTACAACCAGGGGCGGAGAAGCAGCACTGCGACAGCTTGTCCGGATGATCGGAAAGGGTTTTAATGGGATAATCACCCCTGACGGCCCAAAAGGACCGCCCCGGAAACTCCAGGACGGCGTGATTTCCCTGGGGCAGTTGTCTCAGCGGCCGATCATTCCAGTATCATTTTCCTCCAGGCATGCCGTCAGGCTAAAAAGCTGGGACCGCTTCATGATCCCGCTTCCCTTCAGCAAAACCGCCTTCGTTTACGGTGAACCAATCATGATACCCCGCAAACTTGATGACGAGGCCAGGAAACGTTACAGGTTAAAAATAGAAAAGGAACTTGACAGGGTCACAGATCTTTCAGACGGCCTGGTCGGACAACCCAGGATATAGCCGATTCACAAGGAGCGTTTTATATGGCGATCAGGATTCTGACAACGGGCGGGACATTCGATAAGAAATACAATGAAATCGACGGGAATCTGGTATTCAGAGAAACACATCTTCACGATATGCTGAAGCTCGGAAGGTGCACCCTGGACATCAGGATAAGCCGCATCATGATGATAGACAGCCTGGACATGACCGAAGATGACCGGGTAACCATAGCTGAAAAATGCCGGGAGTCACGGGAAGATAGGATAATCATTACCCATGGGACAGATACCATGGTCGAAACCTCCGGGGTTGTGGCAGGGCTTGTCGAGGGAAAAACACTGGTCCTGACCGGGGCGATGATTCCCTATTCATTCGGCAATTCAGACGGAATGTTCAACCTTGGGAGCGTGGTCTCTTACGTCCAGTTGCTCCCTCCCGGGGTTTATCTTGCCATGAACGGGGAATACTTCACCTGGGACAATGTCCGGAAAAACAAGGAGCTGGGGCGATTCGAAAAGATCAGGTGAGTTTCCCGCCCTCCCCGGGAACCCCGCCTTGAAAACGGCATGCATTTCGGCGCCCCTGCGAATCCGGATCAGAATTTAAGCCGTGGAATTATCCTTCGGGCATTACGGAAGTAAAACTTTTCCAGGACTTCCTCGGGGAGGTTAAGCCCTTCTGTTGCGTATCCGGAAATCTCCACGGTCCCCGAGCCTGCGTAATAGTCCCAGTCGTTCCTGTACCGCTCCTCGACTCCCTCCACAAATGCCGTCCTCTCCTCAGTGGTCATTGCAGCAAGGCGGTCAGGAGCCAGGGTCTGATCAACGCCATACAGAATCCTATCCTGGTATTTGAGAAAGAAATCCCTGACTTTTTCCCGGGGCTGGCGCGAGAGATCTTTCGTCCTGTTTGATCATCAGGGCGCCGGAGTCAACACAGGCGGTCAGCCAGCGATCGGTCAGTTCGAAAAAGTCCTTGCGATCCCTGGATGTAAGATCGAAGGTTGAGGCAAAAGCAAAGGTGTCCGGGTAGGACGCCTGCATCTGTTCGGCAATCTGCTGCTGGAGTTTTACCATCTCCGGATCAGTCCC
>CAZOGT010000378.1:0-2955 GCA_964579015.1 uncultured Acidobacteriota bacterium
TCCGCCAGGGGCAGGTAGTCTTTGATGTTGTGTATAATCCGAGGGAAACAACACTTCTCAAAGAAGCAAAAAATGCCGGGGCAATCACAATTTCCGGGCTGGGAATGTTCATCAACCAGGCGGCCATCCAGTTTGAACTCTGGACTGGAAAGCCCGCACCCATGGAAACCATGACCAGGGCCGTGGAAGATGCCCTGTATAAGCCGGGTGAATAGCCTGCAGCTGCACAGCCAGGCCCAACCTTGACCGGCATGCCGGAGAAATAACCGGAGGCGTAGGAACATGAATGTAGTGCTGATTGGTTACCGGGGAACCGGCAAGAGTACGGTCGGCAGGCTGGTGGCGGAAATCCTGGGCTTCTCCTGGGTTGAAACCGACGCCGCAATAACCGCCAGGGCTGGAATGAGTATCCCTGAAATCGTTGAAAAGCATTCCTGGGATTATTTCAGGGACCTGGAATCCGCAGTCGTCTCAGAAGTTTCCGCCCTTGACAAATCCGTGATTGACTGCGGCGGCGGAGTGGTTACCAGGCCGGAAAATATCGAAAAACTGAAGGACAACGGCATCATTTTCCTTTTAAAGGCTGAAGTGGACGATATTATCAGCAGGATTTCAACCTCTTCCGAGAGGCCGTCCCTGACCGGAAACAAAAGCTTCACTTCCGAGGTGCGGGAGGTCCTGAAAAAGAGGGAGCCCCTTTACCAGGCATCTGCTGATTACGTCATTGATACTTCCAGCGAGTCCCCCCGGACTGCAGCCGTCAGGATAGCCGCAATCTACCGTAGAGAATCTGATGCCTAGAAAACGTCTATAATGGGCATTCAAAAAAAGAGAATCAACCCGGAAAGAAGGCCGGGAAACTGAGTCAATTTAACCGGGGATATTAATTATGAGATGGTTATTAGGTGCAATTATGGCAATGATGATGTTCACTTCCACCTCCCCTGCCGCTGAAACCAGGAGCAGGGATGAGATTCAAGATAAGTACAAGTGGGACCTGACCGACCTCTACGCGAGTGACGAGGCCTGGGAAGAGGAACTTGACCGGCTTAATGCTGAAAAGGACCGGATTACCAGCTACCGGGGAAAGCTTGGAGATTCCCCGGGTACACTGCTCGAATGCCTGGAATTCGTTTCAGGGCTGGACAAGGAGTTCACCAGGCTCTATACCTACGCGTCACAGGCATCGGACCTCGACACACGGGTCTCCCGATACCAGGCCATGAAGCAGAGAATCATGCAGGTCTTCACTGAATTCGGGGCCAGCGCCTCCTTCCTGGAGCCGGAAATCCTGCAGCTTGATAATGAAAAGATCGATCAATTCATCTCCGCCGAGAAAGGACTGCTGGTCTACAGGTTTTACCTCGAAGACCTGCAGAGAAAAAAGGAGCACCGCCTTTCCGAAGAGGAAGAGAAAATCCTGGCCCAGGCAGGGCTCATCACCGGAGCGCCCATGGATATCTACGGAATCCTGGCCAATGCCGACCTGCCCTACCCTGAAGTCACACTGAGCGACGGCACCAGGGTGACCCTCAACTCCTCCGGCTATGCCCGGGCGCGCACCTCAACCAGCCGTGATGACCGGAGGCTGGTATTTGACGAGTTTTTCACGGCAATCAAGCAGTACCGGAACACCTTTGGGGCCACCCTGTCCGCCCAGATAAAAAAAGACTTCTTTACCTCCCGGGCCAGGGGATACAAGGACTGCCTGGCCGCCGCCCTGGACAGGAACAATATCCCCGCCGAGGTCTATTACAGCCTGATCGAAAATGTTAATAATAACCTGGATTCCTTTCATCGCTACCTGGGGATCAAAAAAAGGATGCTGGGCCTCGAAACCCTTGAGTACATCGACCTCTATGCCCCGACTGTCAAGGACGTAGACCTCGAATACACGATAGAGGAGGGAAACCGGATCGTTCTTGAAGCCCTGGCCCCCCTCGGTGAAGACTATACGGGCACGGTTAAAAAAAGCATGGAAAACAGGTGGATCGATGTCTACCCGACTTCGGGCAAAAGGTCCGGGGCGTATTCCAGCGGCAACGCCTATGACGTGCACCCCTACATACTGCTCAACTACAACGGAAACTATTCAGACGTCAGCACCCTGGCCCACGAACTGGGGCACACCATGCACAGCTACTATTCCAACAAGACCCAGCCCTATCCCCTGGCTGATTACTCCATTTTCGTGGCTGAAGTGGCTTCAACCTTCAATGAAGCCCTGCTCATAGACTACATGCTGAAAAAGCTGGATGATGACGAAACCAGGCTGTCCCTGCTGATGGAATACCTGGATGGATTAAAGGGGACAGTGTTCAGGCAGACCCAGTTTGCCGAGTTTGAACTCCGCATTCATGAAATGGTGGAAAAGGGCGAGCCCCTGACAGGCGAGAACCTCACTGAAATCTACGCTGAAATCGTCAGGAAGTATTACGGGCATGACAAGGATGTCTGCATTGTCCGGGACCTTTACACCCATGAGTGGGCCTACATCCCGCATTTCTATTACAACTACTATGTCTACCAGTATTCCACTTCGTTCTGTGCCTCAACCGCCATGGCCGAAAAGGCCCTGGCCAACGAGCCGGGAGCCCGGGAAAGGTTCCTGGAATTCATCTCAGCAGGGGGTTCAGACTATCCGATTACCATTCTCAAGCAGGCCGGAGTGGACATGACCACGGCGGAGCCATTCAATAAAACCATGGAGCAGATGAACCGCGTCATGGACGAAATTGAAACAATCCTGGACAGGAGATAGGTCCGGGCTCCCTTCCATTGCAGAAATATCCTCGTATTTACAATAACTTGACAAATATTTCCTTTGTTATATGATTAAAGTACAATGACAACGGAGATAATAATGAAAAAACGATTTGCATTTTGTGGGCTTGGATTCCTGATTCTTATTTCACTAGCCGGCTGTTCCTCTCCACCGCAGGAACAGATAGATTC
>CAZOGT010000379.1:0-2953 GCA_964579015.1 uncultured Acidobacteriota bacterium
CATACTATCCGACACTCAGCCCGATTGTCCGGAATGAATGGCAGTGGCTGGCCTTCAATGAAGTGACCCAGTTGACCGCCATGGGAGTCCCGGGGGTCTGGACCTGGGGTTTCTACACGGGGTGGTACCCGGGCTACGGGGCCTGGCCTGCCAACAACCACAATGCCATCAGCCGCTTCTATGAAACCTTTGGGAATGCCGGGGCCAACACCTATGAGCGTACGATCAGCCTGACTCCAGGAGAAGGCAGGACATCAGAGGAGTGGTACCGTCCCCTGCCTCCTCCGGCAAAAACCCTCTGGAGCCTGCGCAACAACACCAATATCATGCAGAGCGGCTGCCTGGCAGCCCTTAACTTCACCGCGCGGCACCGGGACACGGTTCTTGAAAATTTCTGGCGCAAAGGGCGGGATTCCATTCGCATGGGAGAATCTGAAAAACCGTATGCCTGGATAATCCCCCTGGAGCAGGATGATCCCCTGGCGGCCGCGCGCCTGTTGAATATTTTCAGGATGCACCGGATTGAAGTTAAGGAGCTGGCAGAGGATTTTTCCGCTGATGACCTGGATTTTCCTGCCGGAAGCCTGGTGATACGCATGGACCAGCCCTACCGAAATTTCGCCAAAACCCTGCTGGAGATCCAGAAATGGCCTGAAAAGAGCGATACGCGACCCTATGACGCGACCACCTGGTCAGTGGGGCTGATGATGGGGGTTGAGACTGTCCGGATTGACGATGCGGCCATATTGCAGGCATCGATGGAGGATCCGGATGAAGGGCCTTTCAAGGGAATCCTTCTGGGTGGAGACGCTCCTGGATCCATTCTGATTCCGCCCCAGGGTAATGCAACCATGTCTGCGGTACTGGCCCTGGAAGGGGAAGAGATCTTTATTTCCGACGAAATCATCGAAACTTCAGAACGGACCTTTCCGCGGGGCACCCTGGTACTCAGCGCGGGAATCCGTTCCAGGATCGAGGAAGTATGCCGGGAAACAGGCATCAGTGCCTTTGCCGCCGGCAAGGAGATTTCAGCTTCCCGCAGGCTGACTTTGCCCCGTATAGGCTTCTATTCCGGCTGGTTCACCACCCAGGACCCGGGTTGGGCCCGCTGGGCGCTTGACGCGATCGGGCTTCCCTGGGACTGGCTTGACAAGGACCAGGTGCGCAAAGGAGGCCTCAACAGCCGCTATGACGTGATCATCATTCCCCATCACGGGGGCGGGGCTTCAGGCCTTTCTTTTCTCCGGGGAATTGACTCCCGTCACAGTCCCCTTGATTTTGCAAAGAGTGATGAATTCCAGTTCCTGGGAACTCCGGCCTCCTCCAAAGACATAACAGGGGGGCTGGGCCTGGAAGGGGTGGCGTCCCTTGAGAGGTTCGTACAGGAAGGAGGGACCCTGATCACCCTGGGGTCAGGCAGCCGCCTGGTTACGGACTTCGGAATGGTTTCCGGGCTGAGTTTCAACCGGGCTGCGGAGCTCGTCTGCCCGGGAACCCTGGTCTCAGGATGGGTAAGGCAGGAGAGGAGTCCGGTCACCTATGGGACCAGGGAACATCCGGCCGTCTACCATGGGAGCATGACCGTGCTGGAGGTGGAGAAGCATATGCGCTCCAGGGTGGTCATGCAGTTTGGAACCCATCTGCCCAGGGACCTGATGAATGATATGAGCGATGAGGAAAAGGAGGCCCACGAAAAGATGTCCAAAGAGAATCCGTTGTGGCTCAGTGGGCTGTTAAAAGGCGAGAAAGCCCTGGACGGAACAGCGGCAGTAGTTGATGTGCCCACGGGAGAGGGCCGGGTGGTCCTGTTCGCCTTCAATCCGCATTACAGGTGGATGAGCCAGTCCGGGTTTCCCCTGGTCTTCAATGCCATCCTGAACTGGGACGCGCCGGCGGAGCTCCGGGAAACCGAAAAGGGCGGGAAGGAATGAATGATCCCCGGTACCGGTGAAAAACCGGGATCACACCTCGTCTCCGGGTTTCCACTCGTATATTTTTTCAGGATGTTCCACGTAGCTCACCAGGGTATTAACCAGGGGAAATACGTCCCCGGCGTCAAAGGCGCGATGATCAAAAGTAACAAACATTCTAATCACCTGCCGCGGTTCCACCCTTCCCTCCACCACCAGCGGCTCAGGATGGATGTCACCCAGCCCGATCATCAAGACCTCGGGAGGAGTTATCGCCGTAACGGTCTGGTTTCCGGAGACGGTCATCCCGATGTTGGCCAGGGTGCATGTCACGCCGAGGATATCCTCCACCTGCAGCCTTTCTTCTTCAGGAACAGCCGCATAAACAGGGTCCGGCTTCGGCCGATTCATGATTAGATGCCGCAGCAGGATCCACATGCCTCTCAGTTCACCAAGGTTCAGCTGCCTGACGGCGTACTTCATGTAGGCCCGCGCCGCCCGCATGTACAACTCATCGGCATCCGTTTTCCTGGCCTTGCGCGTCAGGTGACGCATTTCGTCGGCAACTGTCACCAGATCCTTCTTGTGTGCATTCCTGAGGATTGGCTTGATGACTCCGAATTTTGTATGGATCGTGTAGCTGATGTTGATGTCCTCGGCCATGTAGAGGGTTCCGCCGCTCTTCCAGGGACGGTAGTTGAGGCAGGCATTCATCGATGGATGGTGATAGAGGCTATGGGCTATAGCCTTCAGAAAAAAGGCTGAGTAAACCTTGTGTACTGCCCTGCGGAGACGGAAACGGTCAGCGGTTTCACCCGGTTCGGGGGCAAGAATCCCAATGTTACTGCGGATATATTCAATGAGCGGAGTGACATCGATGGTTGTCACTCCTCCGGCATGGGGGATATTGCGGGCCGAATCAGCCAGCGTGTAGGCAACGCTCTGCCGGATGAAGCTGAGGGGCCTGGCCTCCCTTATTTTCACGTTTTCCCGAAAATAGGCTATTCTGTAGTCATCAAACACCTTCAGGGCACCTCCGGGTC
>CAZOGT010000380.1:0-2951 GCA_964579015.1 uncultured Acidobacteriota bacterium
GCGGTATTCGCGCGCTGCCTCTCGTCCCTGAAAGAAGAGCGCGTCGAGGCTTCGCAGACCATCGAGGGCGAGACTCTGGAATGCGATGTCGACCGGCAATCCATGCTGGACGACATGCGCCAGGCGCTCTATGCCTCCAAGATCTGCTCCTATGCCCAGGGATTCCAGATGATGCGTGCCGCTTCCGATGAGTTTGGATTCGACCTTGATTTCGGCAGTATCGCTTCCATCTGGAGGGCGGGATGCATCATCAGGGCCGGGTTTCTGAATGATATCAAGGCCGCCTTTGAGAAGGATCCGGACATCGACAACCTGCTCCTCGATCCCTACTTCAGCAAGGCGGTCATGGACAACCAGGCAGCATGGAGAAAGGTAGTGTCCTTTGCCGTGGAACGAGGCATTCCTGTCCCGGCTTTCAGCAGCGCCCTTTCCTACTATGACAGCTACAGGAGCGCGCGGCTCCCGGCCAACCTGCTGCAGGCCCAGAGGGACTTTTTTGGTGCCCATACCTACGAACGCACCGACCGGCCGCGCAAGGAGTTCTTCCATACAGAATGGAAAACATTCTGAAGGCTTGATTTTGATAACCCGGAAATAACAGGAAATGGTGAGGTGGATGGCCAGAAAGAAAAACGTAGTGATAGCCCAGTCCGGGGGCCCCTCCCCGGTAATCAACAATTCCCTGCGGGGCGTGATCGATGCATGTACTGATTATTGCGATCAATTCGGGTCTATTTACGGGGGATACCATGGAATTGAAGGCATCCTGAGGGAGGAACTCCTGGATATTTCCGCCCAAGACCCCGAAGAGATAGCGCTGTTGAGGAATACCCCGGCCGCCGGGGCCATCGGCACTTGCCGCTACAAGCTGAAGGCTGCCCAGGAAGAGGATTTCCAGAGGGTTATCGAGGTGTTCAGGGCCCATGATGTCGGGTATTTCTTCTATACCGGGGGCAATGATTCGATGGATACCGCGGCAAAGATTGCCAGCCTGGCAGCAGACAAGGGCCTGGAACTGATTGCCGTCGGAGTAGCCAAGACCATTGATAATGATGTTGGTGATTCTGAATTCAAGCTGGTTGACCACACTCCCGGATATGGGAGCGTGGCCCGCTACTGGGCCCTGAATATCCAGAACCTGGACCAGGAAAACATGGGGGCCTGCCCCTCAGACCCGGTCCTGGTGACCCAGGTGATGGGGAGGAAAATCGGGTTCATCCCCGCAGCCGTGAGGCTGGGGGACCCTGACCGTGAAATGCCCCTGCAGATCTACATGCCTGAATCAGGCCTTACACTGGAAGAGCTGGCCGACAATGTCAATGAAGAACTTCTCCGCCGGGGACGGGTTCTCGTAGTGCTCAGCGAAGGCTTCGATGTCGGGGATGTCGGGGCAATGAAGGACTCCTTCGGGCACGTGGAATTCAGCTCCAGCGCTTTTACCGCCCAGCAGCTGGTGGTGAACTACCTGAACAGGTCCGGGCTTAAGGCCAAAGGCGCGGCACGGGGCCAGGTTTCCGGAACTGACCAGCGCGACACCTCGGTTTTCGCTTCCTCCGTGGACCTGGAAGAGGCCTACAAGGTAGGCCGCAATGCCGTGGAAATCGCTCTTAATCATGGTTCCGGCTACATGTCCACCATTATCCGGAGGCCCGGTGCCATCTATTCAGTTGATTACGACAAGGTGTTGTTATGTGATGTGGCCAATTCCGAAAGAGAATTCCCCGGTGAGTGGATAGCGGAGAGCCGCACCGACGTTACTGATGATTTTGTTGAATACGCCCGCCCCCTGATCGGGGATGACTGGGTCTCTGTTCCATTGATCAACGGTATCCAGAGATTTGCCCGTTTCAGGCCGGTATTTGCCGACCGGAAGCTTGCGGATTATATTCCCCAGACGTCCCGCTGAGAGCTTTAGGATTTGAGGACCGGCGTCCGCATGCTTTCAGTGCCCTGGCGCTGAAAGCGATTTATCTAGATTCAGTCCCTGAAAGAGAGAAAGGAATTACTAACATGACTTCCGATCCCCATGCTGAGCTGAAAGGTTTGCAACCTCAGCATAAATACCTGATAGCCATAGATTCCGACGGATGCGCTTTTGACACCATGGAAATCAAGCACAAGGAGTGCTTCATTCCGAATATCATCAAATACTGGAAGCTGCAGCCGGTTTCCAAGTATGCGAGGGCCGCGGCGGAATTCGTTAATCTTTATTCCAAGTGGAGAGGGATCAACCGTTTTCCCGCCCTGGTCATGGTGTTCGACCTGCTTAAGGACTGGCCGGAGGTCACGCGCCGGGGAGTCCAGATCCCGGAGGCGCTGGCCCTGCGGAACTGGATCGAAGAGGAGACCAGGCTCGGGAACCCGGCACTGCGTACCAAGGTTGATGCCACCCAGAACGGAGTTCTGCAGAATGCGCTGGACTGGAGCCTGGCAGTCAACAATTCGGTGGCCGACATTGTTCACGACGTACCTCCTTTTCCTTTTGTCAGGGAGAGCCTGGAGATGATCACTGAATGGGCCGACGTAATCGTCTGTTCCGCTACCCCGATCGAGGCCCTGCGGCGGGAGTGGGAAGAGCATGGCATCGACAAATACGTCAGGGTAATCGCCGGACAGGAAAACGGGAGCAAGGCCGAGCACATCAAGCTGGCTTCAGAAGGCAGGTATGACCCGGAAAGGATCCTGATGATCGGGGACGCCCCCGGGGACCGCCGCGCCGCCCAGGCCAACAATGCCCGATTTTTCCCGGTCAACCCGGGCGACGAGGAGAAATCCTGGGAGTTATTCCTTAACGAGGCCGCAGAGCGCTTCAGGAACGGGGAATACACGGACGAGTACGCGGGAGCCCTCAACGAAGAATTTGAAAAGCATCTTCCTGATACACCGCCCTGGAAAAAGTAACTGGAGGATCATGTTTGGCTGGAGCTTCCAGTTGCCGGATCTGATCAAGG
>CAZOGT010000381.1:0-2918 GCA_964579015.1 uncultured Acidobacteriota bacterium
AGCGCGGAAGACGCTACCGACCACCTGAACGCCATGAACACGATGGGCCCGCATCCGTGGGAGGTCAGCTTTTCCTATGGGCGCGCGCTGCAGGCACCGGTACTTTCGGCCTGGAAAGGTCAGGAAGACAAGCTGGACATTGCGCAGAAGACATTCTTCAAACGCTGCCGGTTGAACGGTCTCGCTCGCGACGGAAAGTATGTCCGGGAAATGGAAACGGCTGGTTAATCAGAATGATTAAATCTTAATAAAAACCGAAACGCTACAGGATAAAATGAAAATACACGCACAAACTTGTCCTGCTTCGCCACGGCGTTTCCTTGCTGGTCGTGTACACGTTATACCGAAAAAGAAATTCAGGGGAAACAGGTCCCCCGTTCAGGTTCCACCGGGGCGTTGACAGGAGCTGATTATAGGGATATACTAAGTATATCCATTGGAGGTAGGAATATGGTTACGAAAGTACAGAAATGGGGCAACAGTCAAGGCCTTCGTCTTGCCAGGAATGTGCTTGAGGACGCGCAAATATCGATTGGCGATGAAGTAAATGTGGTGGTTCAAGATGGGGTGATTGTTATTGCGCCGGCAAGACGGGTGCGCGGAAAGTACAGCTTAAAGGATCTCGTGTCACGTATTCCTGAGGATTATACGGCGGAGGAAACGGACTGGGGGAATCCAACAGGTAAAGAGGTATGGTAAATGCCAGGCTATATTCCAAGAAAAGGGGACTTTATTACGGTTTCTTTTGATCCACAGTCCGGACATGAACAAATGGGCCGAAGGCCGGCGCTCGTTGTAAGCAACAACTTATTCAACAGGCATACCGGTCTCGCCGTTGTTTGTCCCCTTACAAACAGAGACCGCCGGTTTCCTTTCCATGTTACCGTTGACGATAATCCTGATGTTACCGGGTTT
Organism: uncultured Acidobacteriota bacterium; assembly: GCA_964579015.1. Classification (GTDB taxonomy): domain Bacteria; phylum Acidobacteriota; class UBA6911; order RPQK01; family JAPXNP01. The sequence continues at coordinate 916 of CAZOGT010000381.1, forward strand.
GTTATGGTTGAGCAGGTGAAGTCAATCGACTTTCGATCTCGAAAGGCCATGCGCATTGGCAGGGCCTCCGATGAAACGCTCTCAGAAGTCCTGTCCATATTGGACTCTTGTATTTATTGAGGCCCAGCAACCGCATTAAACGGGCTGGCTGCTTCCGCCAAGCAGGCTGCTAATTCGCACGGCCGATCAAAGGATTATCGTGTTGTAACCCTGTGCTGATGATTGGGATTTGAGATTTGGAAGCTGGAATTTCTCCCTCCTCTGGAGGGAGTTGGGGTGGGTGATGGGAATTGAACCCACAACCGCAGGAACCACAATCCTGTGCTCTGCCAGTTGAGCTACACCCACCTCAATCAGGTTGAGGTATTCTAATACGAAACCGAGAAATCTTCAACTTTTCTTCGGGCCGTAGTTTCCCGATTTTTCGAGGGAGAACAAAATTTCAAATCGCGGCCGGGATTGGAATCAGAGTCTAAAAATTGATGAGGCGGCTCTGTATCCTTGAGGCACAGGCTGCCGGTCGGGGATTCGACCCCGATAGCGATACCGACCCCGACCCCGAGATGGAATAAAAAAGGGGCCAGTGATGATTGGAGGAGATTTTTTTTGAGAATGTGCAGCTGGACCGGATAGACACAATGCTGACCCGACTTGGTAGACGAGGATGTTCTGTTCGTGAAAAAAGGAGAGGTACGCGGAGAGGATTAATCAGGGGCTGAAGGAAATCACGGTCTCGAACCTGATTGATGGCAATGGTCGGGGTCGGCGTCGGGGTCGGTATCGGTATCGAAGAAATTGCTGAGGCGGGCCTGAATCCCTGGGGTCCGGTCTGGCGGTCGGTCAGATTCGACCCCGAGATGGAATAGATCCGTCCTGGCCGCGTTACGCTCCCTCGGTCTCCCCGACGTACAGTCAAGTACGCCTCCGGGGGTTTTAATAATGGTCGCAAGCCTTCTCACTACGGCGTCTTCGCCGCCCCGCCGCGAAAACCGGTGAGAGATGCGGGTTAAGGGCCAAGGTGATAAAATAGCGCGTTATCATGAATATATTAGTTCTGAACTGCGGATCATCCTCGATAAAGTTCCAGATAATCAAGACCAACCCCGAATTCATAAACAGCAATTCCGATAAACGCCTGGCCAGGGGCCTCCTCGAAAGGATCGGTTTTGAGGATTCCATTGTCACCATGCAGGCCGAGGGCCAGGAAAAGAAGAAGACGGTCATACCCCTTAAGGATCATATTGCCGGCTTGAATGTAATCATGGAATGGATTTCGTCCCCGGACGCACGGATCGAAGGGATTCATTCAGTCTCCGATATCTATGCTGTGGGCCACCGGGTGGTGCACGGCGGAGAGGAGATACAGGAATCAGCCCTGATCTCGGATGAGGTCATCTCCATAATCAGCAGGTGCAGTGAACTGGCCCCGCTCCACAACCCCGCCAACCTGATGGGGATAACCGCCTGCCGTGAACTGCTGGGCGGCGGGGTGCCCCAGGTCGCGGTGTTTGATACTGCTTTTCACTCGTCCATGCCCCCGGAGGCGTTCCTGTATGCCATCCCCTACAGCCTCTACCAGGATTTCAGGGTCCGAAGGTATGGCTTTCATGGAACTTCGCACCGCTACATAACCATGGAGTACGCGCACCGGTCGGGCATTAAAATGGAGGAGGCCGACCTCGTTACCCTCCATCTCGGAAACGGGGCTTCAGCCTGCGCGGTAAAAGGCGGGAAATCGATTGACACCTCGATGGGCTTTACGCCCCTGGAAGGCCTGGTTATGGGCACGCGCAGCGGAGACGTTGACCCCTCCCTGATTGAATATATCGGCGAGAAAAAAGGCCTTTGCCCGAGAAAGGTCCTCAACATGCTCAACAAGGAATCAGGCATGCTCGGTCTTACCGAAAAGACCAGCGACATGCGGGACATCGAGGACGCCGCACTTCAGGGAGACGAAAGGGCCGACCTGGCCCTGGACATTTTTGCCCACCGGGCCAGGGCCT
>CAZOGT010000382.1:0-2914 GCA_964579015.1 uncultured Acidobacteriota bacterium
AAGAATGTATGATCCTCCGGACGGCATCAGCCTGCACCCTTTGAATGGGGGTTTCAGCGGCATGCTTGACGCTGTATGGAGTCATCAGACATGCCGGTCCGGCCGCCTCCGCCGGAAGCTTTCCGACCTGCTGGAAAATGGAGGCTGTGATGTTATCCATTTTCACAACATTTCCCTGATGGGGGCTGCCGACCTGCTCCCCCTGGCCTGCAACAAAAGCGGAACTGCAGTCCTCCTTACGCTCCATGATTACTGGTGGCTCTGCCCGCAGAGCCTCTTCTGGAAATTTGGAAACCGTTTTTGTGAGGCTCCAGATTGCACCAGGTGCAGCCTGAAGCGGCATGTGCCCCCTCAAGTCTGGAGGAGGAAGGGATGGTTTGAAGGACTGCTGGAGAAAGCGGATGCCCTGTTTTTCCCGAGTGCCTCAGCTGCAAAGGCCCATGAATCCAGGGGGCTTGTCCATGGCCGGACCATTGTCCTGCCCGGCCTTCTTCCTGCCGGGTGGGTCGATCCTGAACCTTCGGGACTGCACCGCGAGAGGCTGCGGGGGAAGAAGCCGTTGATTGCCGCTGCCGGACGCCTGGTCAGGGAAAAGGGTTTCCAGACCCTGATTCCATTAATGAAGCATCTCCCCGGCCTTGAGCTGCTGATCGCCGGCGGAGGGCCCCTGAAAGAGGAGCTGGAGGAGCTGGCTTCGGGACTCGACAATGTCAGGTTTCTCGGCCTGCTCCCTGAAGAGGGAATAAGGAGGCTTTTCCTTGATTCCCGCGCCGTTGTGGTTCCGTCCCTCTTCCCTGAGACGTTCGGGCTGGTCGCGGCTGAGGCGTTGTCTCTGAATGTCCCGGTAATAGCGAGGCGTTTCGGCGCCCTTCCGGAACTGGTCGAATCGGCTGGGAGGGGCCTTCTTTTTGACACGGACCAGGAACTCCTGGCTCTCTTGTCTGAATCCGGTACAGAGGGAGCTCCGCTGGAGGCCGAAATGGGGGTGCCTGCCGTCAATCCTCCGGACACCTGGTTTGAGGCCGGGCACATCGACAAGTATCTGGAAACAATCGATGCTGTCCGGGGCCGAGGCCGGAGCGCGCGTTCAAAATGAAATTTTCAGGTTTTCACCGTAACAGCATATCGCAGGCCTGGAGGAGTCTGGATGGGGCCCTGCCGCTGCATCCTTTTCGATGGCGCCATGACAGGATGCTTTGCAGGGCCTTTCATTCCGGCCCCCCGTACCGCCCCTCCCACCGGAGAATTATTATTGACATCACGGAGGAGTGCGACCTGGGCTGTTATGACTGCAGCCGGTCCTGCGGCCCGGGCCAGGCGCCTTCCGATGGCCGCATGACGCTGGAGCAGGTAGAGCGTTTCATCCGGGAGAGCAGGGAGCAGGCAAGGAAATGGGATATGATCCAGGTTGAGGGAGGGGAGCCGACCCTGCATCCCGGGTTTCTCGGGATAGTCTCCACCCTGGCTGAATATATCGCAAAGGATTCACCCCGGACCGTGCTGCAGGTCAACACCAACGGTTATTCCCGCTCGGCCCGGGCCGCCCTGGAAGCGCTTCCGGGAAGCGTCTCGGTATACAACTCGGCCAAGACCGGCAGGATGAATGGCGAGCACCTTGCTTTCAACTTCGCCCCGGCAGATATTGAGCGGTTTGCAGGCTCTGACTTTTCCCGGGGGTGCTGTCTCCCGGCGATGTATGGGGTCGGGCTGACCAGATACGGCTATTACCCGCACCCCAACTGCGGGGGAATCGACCGGGTGTTCGGATTTGATATCGGGCGCAGGCGGCTTCCTCTTCCCGGGGACGGCATGGAGGAGCAGTTCCCCCTGCTCTGCCGGTTCTGCGGGCTCTTTCCCCATTTCAACAGGGAGGTGTCGGGAGGCTGTCTCCCGGGCAGGAAGCCGGACCGGAAGATTGAAGGGGGAGGAGAGCCGGGGGAAAAAAGTGAAAGCTGGCGACGGGCCTACCGGAAATACGCCCTGGAGAAACCAGTCCTGACCGAGTATTGATTTCATATCGGAGCGTTGTTGCAAACATTTTTTACAGATTTTTCCAGGGTCGATTCTAGATCTAACTATTTGTATTTAAGATGTTTATTCTTATTGTCTTGCCGGATTCTAAAAAAAAGTAATTAGAGATGTAAATAATTTTTACAAATTTGACCATAAAATAGGACTGCCGAACAGGAGGAAATCCAACCACAAAATCCAAAAAAGTACCTTTTAAATACTTGCATTCAATCACTTTTATGTGATGATTCCGGGAAAGTCCCGGCGTCATTTGAAGACTGGTACAGTTCGTGCTTCACTTGAGGCAGGAATCGGTTTTCCATCATGTTGAGATATCAAGAAGGTTTTAAGGTGAAGACAATGAAAAAAGCAGTTTTAATGTTAACTATGTTAATTTTCCTGGGCTATGGGGGAACCCTTCTGGCAGATCCAGTTTTATTGGATCTTGTAAGTGTATCTCCACAGCAGACCGTTCAAATTTCAGTTCCGGGCATACCCTACACAGGTGGAGCCCAGGCTGGGGTACACAATCTTGCGATCGATTTTAGTCCCAGTGATGGATTCAACAATCCCCAGAGTTTCGCTGGCTACTGTGTCGAAGGGCAATTTTCATATGATGGCGGGGCCATCCTCTATGATATCGTGCCTATTCCTGTCGATGATGATGATCTCCAGCAAGCAGCCTGGATCTTCGTGAACTACGGTACCCCTTCGGACCCCCTTCTGGCAGCCACCTACCAGGCTGCTATCTGGATTGTGGTTGATGGTATTACTGTGAGTACTTCAAATTCATTGTTTCCTGCGGCAAATCTTATTGCAGGCCTCGCAGCAGATGCAGTGCTCAACAACGACTGGACCGCCCCCTCCGGTGTAAGTCTTGCCGTGCATCCTGTTTTGGGCGGGG
>CAZOGT010000383.1:0-2909 GCA_964579015.1 uncultured Acidobacteriota bacterium
TCCTGGAAGACATTACTTCGCTTCTTGAAGCATCAATTGACGACGACGCCCCGGTTTCCATAAATGACGGAAGGATTATCCGGGAGGGCTATCATGAGGAACTGGATGAACTCCGCCATATTTCGCATTCCGGAAAATCCTATATTGCAGAGCTTGAAGCCAAAGAGAAAAAGGCAACCGGAATATCCTCTCTTAAAATCAGGTTCAACAGGGTATTCGGCTACTTCATAGAGGTGAGCAAAACCAGGCTCGATTCCGTGCCCGACTACTACATCCGCAAACAGACCCTTGCCAATGCTGAACGATACATTACCCCGGAACTCAAGGAATATGAAGATAAGGTTCTCGGGGCTGAGGAGAAAATTATTGAAATAGAGAAAAGCCTGTTTCTGGATATCCGCAGCAGGATTGGAGAGGAAGCCGTACGAATCAAGAACAGCGCCGGAACCATTGCCCTTCTGGATGTCCTGCAATCATTCAGCACGGTTTCCCGCAATTATCATTATTGCCGACCTCGACTGGATGAAAGCACCCGCTTGAAAATCCTGAATGGAAGGCATCCGGTGCTGGAACTCCAGGGTGAAGAGCCCTTTATCGCCAACAGCCTGGATATCGACGCTGAAGGGGACCGGATGATTATCCTCACCGGTCCCAATATGGGAGGGAAATCAACCTATTTGCGGCAAAATGCCCTGATCGTAATAATGGCCCAGATTGGATGTTTCGTGCCCGCAGATGAAGCGGAAATAGGGATTTCCGACCAGATATTCACCAGGGTAGGCGCCAGTGACAATTTGGCCCGGGGCCGCTCCACATTTATGGTGGAAATGACGGAGACTGCCAGGATACTCAATACAGCTACCCAAAGAAGCCTGATTCTACTGGATGAGGTTGGACGAGGAACAGCAACCTTTGACGGGCTCTCAATCGCCTGGTCCGTGGCTGAGTACCTGATCAGCTACAGGCCCAGAACCCTTTTCGCAACCCATTACCAGGAACTGACCCGCCTGGAGAAGCTTTATGAAGGGGTCCGGAATTACTGTGTAACCGTCAAGGAAAGCGGCGGAGACATTGTGTTTTTCCACAAGGTCCTTCCAGGCGTCGCCAACAAGAGCTACGGAATCGAAGTGGCGCGGCTGGCGGGAGTGCCGAAACCGGTTATCGAAAGGTCCAGGGAAATCCTTAAAAGGCTGGAGCGCAAGCAGCTGAATGTATCAGGGCAGAAACGCTCCTCCACGGTCTCGGATGAAGCGGCGGAAAGCCTGCAGATGGACCTGTTTAAAATGTAATCAGCAACTCCGTACCAGCAGTTTTCCTTTCAGCAGCAGGAGGAATAATTCAACTTATGAACAGGGACCAGAAGGTCAGGAGCATTCTCCTGCTGATCATGTTTATTTCTCCATTTTTCATGGCAATGTCCGCCTCGACCGTCTGGGATGCCAATGAGGCTTTCTACGTGCAAACCCCCCGGGAGATGGTGGATTCCGGAGACTGGCTGGTTCCGGAATTCAATGGCAACCCCCGCCTGAACAAGCCTCCTTTGTCCTATTGGCTGGTGGCGGTTTTATACAAGCTTTTCGGGGTCAACCTTTTTTGGGAAAGATTCCTCATGGCCCTGTTGGCAGGAATTTCAGTATTCTCAACTTTTTCAATCGGAAGAATACTTTACAGCAGCCCGGAAGCAGCGATATTGGGGGCAGGTATCTTTGCCACTACGTTCAGGTTCCTGATAGTTTCGAGGCGGCTGCTGATTGATTCCCTGGTATTGTGCTGCATCCTGGTAGCTATTGCCTTGTTTCTCCACTGGATTAAGAGCAGAAGCCAATACGCCTGCCTGTTGTCTGCATTTTTTTTCGGCCTGGCCTTTCTGGCCAAGGGCCCGGTGGGGCTCCTCCCTGCCCTTTTTATGGGAATTTACTGTCTGCTCCCCCAAAACAGATGGTGTTTAAACGCGATTCCCTGGAAAACAGCAGCCCTGGTTTTCCTGGCCACTGCTTCTTCCTGGTTCATCGCCCTCGGGGTTTTGCATGGCTGGGACCCGGTAGCAGGATTCTTCCTCTCCGAGAATATCGGCCGATTTACCGGCGAGGATTTTGGGCCGGAACGCGGTTTCACCTACTACATCGGGGTATTCATCGGGGATTTCTTTCCCTGGTCCCTTCCCTTTCTCGGAATTTTTATCGCAGGAGCGGCAAGCTTTGCAATAAAGCTTAAAGCCTCAGGATTTGCATTATTAAGGGCTAAAAACTTCCCTGCCGGCCCACTCTTTCTGGCTTGCTGGATCCTGACATATTTACTCATTTTTTCATGTTCACAGAATAAGCAGGAATACTACATCCTTCCGGCATACCCCGCTGCTTCCCTCCTGCTGGCCTCAGCATTTGCAGGACGATCAAAAGCGCTGAGAATCGGGATGACGGCCTCTGGATTAGTCCTCCTGGCCCTGCCCCCGCTAATCTGGTTCATTAATGGCGAACTCTTTGCGGATCAGGCTACTCCCTGGTGGCTCCCTGCCGGAGCCGCCCTGATAGCCGGCCTTTGCATGATCAAGCGCCAGTTATTGCTGGCAATACTGGGCATGGTATTGTTCTACCAGACCGTCTTTTTCACTTTTTCCCTTCCCCTGGAAAAGTATAAGCCCGTGGCCCCATTGGCGGATGAAATCAGGGCATTGGCCCGTACCCCCGATTACAGGGTTGGCTACTACCTCTTTACAGCCCCCAGCCTGAGGTTTTACTCAGACCGGAATATTCATGAGATCTATGAGCTGGATGAGGCCCTGCGGCTGCTCAGGTCACCCGGGGAGGTCTACCTGGTCACCGACCGCACCGGCCTTGAACAGCTGGAGAAGAATCTCGACGGAAGGATCAGGGTCGCGGCTGAAAAGAAAAAGATTTCCACCCTGCTTC
>CAZOGT010000384.1:0-2900 GCA_964579015.1 uncultured Acidobacteriota bacterium
GAGGTAGCCAGAGGTGAGATCTTCGGTTTTCTCGGCCCCAACGGCGCCGGCAAATCCACCACCATCCGGATGCTCTGTGGAATCCTGGCCCCTTCCGGGGGTTCAGGCAGGGTGGCCGGGTTTGACATTCAAACCCAGTCCGAAGAAATCAAGAAGAACATCGGCTACATGAGCCAGAAATTCTCTCTCTACGATGACCTGACGGTGGAAGAGAACATCAACTTTTACAGCGGGATTTACCGCATTCCACAAGAAAAAAAGAAAGAGCGCAAGGAATGGGTGCTTGAAATGGCCGGATTGACAGAACACCGGCATTCCCAGCCTTCGGTTCTTTCAAGTGGATGGAAACAGCGACTGGCCCTGGGATGCGCCATACTCCACGAACCCCCTATTATTTTTCTGGATGAGCCTACCTCCGGTGTTGATCCCATTAGCCGCAGGCAATTCTGGGATTTAATTTATGAGCTGTCCGGTAATGGGATTACAGTCTTTGTCACAACCCATTACATGGAGGAAGCAGAATATTGCGACAGGCTTGGGATGATTTACCGCGGCGAACTGATCTCGATCGGCACCCCGGAAGAACTTAAGACAGAGCAGATGAAAGACGATGTGCTTGAAGTTCAATGTTCCAAGCCCCATGAAGCCATGTCCCTGATTGCAGAGCTTCCTGATGTCAAAGAAGTGGCTCTCTTCGGAACAAAACTGCATGTGGTGACGGAATCAAGCGAAGGCACCCGGAAATCAATTGAAACGACACTTTCGGAACAAGGCTTTTCCATAACCAGGATTGAATCGATCATTCCGTCAATGGAAGACGTTTTCGTCTCCCTGATTGAATACCGGGACAGGGCTGAACAACCACAGCAAGAGGTACGGAGATGAACACCCTTCGCATCTGGGCAGTAACCCGCAAAGAGTTTATTCATATCATCCGCGATCCTCGCAGTCTCGGCATGTCTATAGCCATACCCATGCTGCTGCTGCTGCTTTTCGGGTACGCGCTTACCCTGGATGTGGACAATGTACCGATAGTGGTTTGGGACCAGGACGGGACGCAGGCCAGCCGGGAGTTTATCAGCCGGTTTGCTGCTTCGCCTTACTTTTCTCTTCAAGAATACGTTCGCGATTATCGGAAACTGGAAGAGGCTGTGGACGCTGGCAGGGCGCTCGCAGCGCTGGTGATCCCAACAGGTTTCGCCGGAAGAATCGATTCAGGCCGTGAAGCGCAGGTTCAGCTGATTGTTGACGGCAGTGATTCCAACACTGCCACCATTGCCATAGGGTATGCCGAAGCTGTAGCCATGGTCTACTCGCAGGACGTCTCACTCAGAGAAATTCGCCGCATGGGGGGGGCTGAGCTGACACTGCCGATTGAGGTGCGGTCCAGGGTTTGGTACAACCCTGACCTGGAGTCAAAAAATTACATTATCCCAGGTTTAATCGCGGTGATAATGATGGTCATTTCGGCTTTATTGACATCACTCACCGTTGCCCGCGAGTGGGAGCGGGGCACCATGGAGCAACTGATTTCAACCCCGGTGAAAGGCTCAGAACTGATTCTGGGCAAGCTCCTCCCCTATTTCATCATCGGCATGTTCGATGTCTTCCTGGCGGTTCTCATGGGCGAGTTTCTTTTCCAGGTGCCTCTCCGCGGCAACGTCGCGCTTCTTTTTGCCATGGCTGCAGTTTTTCTGGCTGGTTCCCTGTCACTGGGCATGTTGATCAGCATTGTCACCAAAAGTCAGCTACTGGCCAGTCAACTGGCCATGGTGATGACCTTCCTCCCGGCGTTTCTTCTCTCGGGATTCATGTATGCCATCCCAAATATGCCAAAGGCGATCCAGGCGGTTACCTATATAGTTCCGGCTCGATACTTTGTGGCCCTGCTGAAAGGTATTTATCTGAAAGGAATTGGATTGGATATCCTTTTTGTTGAAGCAGGCCTTCTTGCTGCATTCGGGATAGTGGTGACAATCCTGGCAAACAAAAAATTCAAAAAGAAACTGGTGTAAATAATGATTGAACGCATTAAACATATGCTGATCAAGGAGTTTATCCAAATTTTCCGAGACCCCAGGATGAAGGCTGTTATTTTCCTGATGCCCCTTATCCAGTTGCTTGTTTTCGGTTATGCGGTTACTACTGATGTCAGGAATGTTTCCACCGCTGTATATGACCTGGACAACAGTGCGGCAAGCCGGGAACTCATCACCCGTTTTGTAAAGTCAGGATATTTCGATATCACTTCCTACGTCGGGAGACCTGAAGACATCGGCAAACTGCTTGACCGGGGAACAGTCCAGGCCGCGCTGCAGGTTAACAAGGGTTTTGAAAATGACCTTCGGGCCGGAAAGACTTCCTCTCTCCAGGTAATCGTTGACGGAACAGACTCAAATACCGCGGGTATAGTGTTAGGCTACAGCGCCAAGATTGCCGGGGAGTTTTCACAAGACATTTTGGTTTCGCAGGCACGCCGGCTCAGAGGCTCTACCGCGGAAACAGCCTCCGTCACTCTTGAGACCAGGGCATGGTTCAACGAAAACCTCGAGAGCCGAAATTTTTATGTCCCGGGCGTAATTGCCATCATCGTCATGCTTATCACCCTGATGCTAACCAGCATGGCTGTAGTTCGTGAAAAGGAGATCGGCACCATGGAACAAATCATGGTAACACCCATCACTCCCGCCGAGTTCATCCTTGGGAAAACGATTCCGTTCGCGCTGATAGGTTTTGCCGACGTTATCCTCATCACCATCCTGGGTGTTTTCTGGTTTGAGGTCCCGATTCGAGGCAGCCTGCTAATGCTTTTTGCCGGAACATCTCTTTACCTGATGACGACCCTTGGTGTAGGCCTTCTGATTTCCACCGTGAGCGAGACCCAGCAGCAGGCGATGATG
>CAZOGT010000385.1:0-2878 GCA_964579015.1 uncultured Acidobacteriota bacterium
GGTGAGGACCCCCAGCACAGCCCCGTTTTCCCAGGCGACACGGCCATGGGCCCATAGGAATCCGCTATTGCCGTTTGGAAACTTCCCCTCCACTCCACGCACCGACACTTCAACCGGCTTCAGGCCGGTAATAAACCAGACCAGGTCCACATAGTGGCAGCCGATATAAGTGAAGGGATCAGTGTTCTCCCTTGTAAACCAGTTCTGAAAATTGGAATGACGATAATACCAGGGCTCCACCAGTTTGGCCTCTCCGCACCTGAACTCTCCCAGCCGGCCGGCCTGGTACTGGCGGCGTGCTTCCAGTGACCTCCTGTCGAACCGCTTATGGTACTCGACACCCACAAAAAGGCCCTTTGCCAGGGCGATTTCTTCAATCTCAACAGCCTCCCGGTAGGACAGGACCAGGGGCTTGACCGTGAGGATATGCTGGCCGTTATCCAGCGAAAAGCGGATCACGTCATTATGAAGCTGGTCCGGCACCGCCACGACTACCAGGTTTCCGGGAGGCATTGAAGCCACTACTTCCTTGTAAATATCAGGATAGTGCCTGTCCGCAGGCACATCCAGTCCGGGGTATGGCTTGAAATCCTGGCCCGGGAAAGCCTCACTGAAAGAAGGTTCTTCTGCAAGCTTCCGCAAAGGCGCAGAATTCAGCGCGCAAACAGAAATCTCCCGGACTTCTCCCCTCCTCTGCAGGTGATAAAGTGAAGGCAGGATTTGATCGTGGGTAATCATACCCCCGCCGATAATCGTGACATCAAGAGGACTGCTGCTCATAAAATTCACCTTGCCCGCCGCTCCCCGGCCGGGTTACCGGCCAGTGATGCGGCATTGATAGCTGCTTAACCCTAATGGATTGTACCGAAAAAAAGAGGTCAAGTCTCCAGGGCCTCGGCCATGGCTTCCTCCAGCACGCTGATACCTTCCCGAAGGGGCTCTTCACTGATGACAAGCGGCGGAGAAATCTTCACGGAGGCACCTCCATAACCCACGGGGGCAAACATGAGCAGGCCTTTCTCCACGCAAAGCCTTACGATCTTAGCGGCCATCTCCGGGTCCGGATCTGAAGAGGACGGCTTGACAATATGAATCGCCGCAACCAACCCTTTTCCATGGACCGCCCCTACCGCGGATTTAAACCTGTCGCCGATCCGGCGCAGCTCAGGCTGGAGGATATCTCCCATTTGGGCGGCATTGTTCACAAGCCCTTCCTCCCTGATCACTTCCAGGTTTGCAATGGCGGCAGCCGCGCATACAGGATTGCCCGTATGGGTGGAAGTCATGGACCCCGGGGGGTACATGTCCAGGATGCTCCCGCGGCCGATAACGGCTGACAAGGGCATGCCGCTGGTGATGCCCTTTCCGCAGCAAATCAGGTCGGGGACCAGATTGTAATGCTCGAATCCCCAGAATTTACCGGTCCTTCCAAATCCGGCCTGCACTTCATCCATGATCAGCAGGGCATCATTATCACTGCACCATTCCCTTAAACGCTGCATGTATTCAGGAGGGGCAAAGCTGGCGTTTCCGCCCTGGTAAGTCTCGGTCATCACCCCTGCAACCCTGGAGGGGCTGATGCCCATATTCTCAAGCGTCCTGAGAAACACCTCGAAGCTCCGGTCAGTGCCGCCCCGGAAACCATCGGGGAACGGGACCTGGACCATATCCTTGTCCAGGTTGACAATCCACTCCTTGAGGGAAGGTATGCCGCCGGCCATCTGGGCACCCATGGTCCTGCCATGGAAAGCATTTTCAAAGCTGACGATTACGATCTTGTCATTGCCCCCGGACCTTATGCCGTGGGTACGGGCAAGCTTGATGGCACACTCGGTGGCTTCTGAACCGGTGGTCAGCAGAAACACCCTGTCGAGGCCCTCGGGAGAAACCTCGGAAAGCATCCTTGTGAGCCCGGCCCTTTCCGCTGAAGGAAAACAATAATTATGGACCAGGCCGTGCTCTATCTTTTCAACCATGGCCCGGGCCACGCGGGGATGGCTGTGCCCGGAATTTGTCACCAGAACCCCGCTTGACCAGTCCAGCCACATGTTTCCCCAGCTGTCATGCACCTGGATCCCGGAAGCATGGTCCCATACCACTAATGGCTGGCCTCCCATTGACCTTGGCTCATATTTCCTGAGCTGCCGAAGGACCGGAACTGATTCAGGCACAGGGATCGAGGTCCTGATCCGCCGGAATTCGGTATTCACCTCAGGAACATTTCGGGGAATCAACTGTTGTTCTTTGCTTTCAGACATTTTGAAACTCCTTGAATGACTGCCATGGATGCCTGAATCCCATGCGGGGGCCGGCATCCACCCTTCCGGTGGGTCAGAAAGTCGGAGTTGAGTAAACCGCCCTGTTGCGCTGTAGTGCCGCCACGGATACCAGCGCGAGCTCTTTATATGGTAATTGAATTCTATATGCACCCGGCACTGCTTTTCAAGCCTCGAGCGAATCAGGAGTTTCCCTGTTTTTTACGGATTAGAAGGCCAATGATTGTGGATGGAGGATTAATTTTTTTTAGAATTTCATGTTTTTTTGTTTTTATTTCAGGTGATTATCATTTATCATTCTTTGAATAACGGCGTCTGGAGGAACTGAGTGTTTCTCAGCCCTCGACCAAGAGGCATTTAATGCTGGTTAATGATGTTTTTGGAACGTAAGAAATAAATAGACACATTTCCAGGAGGAGGCAAGGTGAGAAAGTTTAATTTGGGTATTCTTTTTATTGCGCTGCTAGCCTTGAGCGGATCTGTTGTGGCCCAGCCCGCAGATGACGGCTACAACAGCTTCAGTCCATTCGACCAGCAGCAGACCAAGGACATGCCGGCCGGGTTTGTGAATGAGCCCGGGTCCCAGATGATCTACCTGCTGG
>CAZOGT010000386.1:0-2859 GCA_964579015.1 uncultured Acidobacteriota bacterium
TTCGTTTGGCGAAATCAACATGAAGGATGAGACTTCCGTGACCGTGTCCGCCGGGTCCCTGCTTTCGGATCTTCTGGAGTACTCTTTTCTGCATTCTCTGTCCGGCCTGGAATCATTCAGTGGTATTCCAGGGACGGTCGGAGGCGCTGTCGTTGGCAACGCCGGCGCCTATGGATGCGACATTGGAAGCCGCCTGGTCAGGGCCGAGATTCTTACTGAATCGGGAGATACCAGGATTGTCGATAATGATTATTTCGATTTCGGTTACAGGGATTCTTTACTGAAGAGGAACCGGGAGATCCTGCTTGAGGCCGATTTCAAGCTTGCAAGGGGGAGCGAGGCGGAGCTGAGGAGGAAGGCGGAAGAAATTTTGGAAATCCGGAGAAAGAAGCTCCCCTCGGAGGAGGTGCGTACGGCTGGTTCCTATTTCAAGAATCTCTGCCTGGAGTCAGGGAAAAGGGAGGCAGCTGCGGTCTATCTTGACCAGGCCGGAGGTAAAAAATGTTCCTTCGGTGACGCCGTGGTCTTCAGCGGCCATGCCAATATTATATGCAACAGGATGAACTGCACCGCCGGAGACATTCTGCAGCTGGAGAGAATTCTGGCTGAGAAAGTCAGAAGGAAATTTGGGATTATTCTGGAGCGTGAAGTCGTTTACATTGAATAGCCAGGTCTCACGATTTATCCACTGCACTTTATGTATTTTCAGATTCTCCGGCGGGCACCAGCAACCATGCGCCATGGCTGTTTCTTCGCAAATCAAGATTGCATAAATAGGCAAAAAAGGGCGGCCACCACAAGGCGAAGCCGACAGACCAGGCAAATTCCCCGAGAGGCACACCCATTATGACCGTCCCCCACGGACCCTCCAGGTTCCACTGCCTGACAAAATCAGGCCAGATCAGGAAGTAGAATTTTACAATGACAAAATAGACCAGGGGATAAAGAAGAACGCCCCTCAGGGCCAGGCGCAATGTCTTCGGACTAAGGAAGAATAAAAACGGCAGGATAACGGCCTGGGTGACAACCAGGGAGGTCATCCCTCTCAATCCCCACAGGCACCCGGCGATGAACACCAAACTGATTCCCAGCCCCAGGGACAAAAACCGGCGAATCAGCCTCTTCCAGTCGAACCTGAAGTCCCGGGAAATGGTCACCCCAAAGGAAAGGACAAGCCAGAGGAGGGCGGCAACATCATAAGAGCAGAGGGCGTCCTCAAAGCCCAGGCTTCCGCCGCCGACCCGGACCGGATTCCAGTATTCGTTTTCCAGGAACACCAGGAAGGGAAAGCAGGTCAGGTTTATCAGGCCGCTGACGATAATGGCCCTGTTCTGCAGCGGGTTGAGAAAAAAACAGGCGACCAGGTGAACAGCGCCAAACGTGATCAGGTTGGCGAACAGATAAGGGTGCTCCATCAAGAAATCCGCCATCTAGTCGTGCCTCATGTATCAGTCGGAATCCTCTTTCCTGCACAGCAGCGCCGGCCGGGGGTTTCCTTCCGGACCGGCCCCGGGCCCGGAGGCCCGTCGACAGGCCGCCGGCTCATGCCATTTTAGTGCAACCCGGTATCTCCGTAAACTGCCTCCCTCTGGGTTTCCGTTTCAGATTCAACTATAATCCCCCACGAAAGGGAAGAAATTTGCCACAGAGGCCAAAAGCCATAATCCTGATATTAATAACCGCGCTGCTCTGGAGCAGCGGAGGTTTGCTTATCAAATCGGTGCCGCTCGATCCCCTGGCTATCGCCGGAAGCCGCAGCCTGATTTCCGCGCTTTTCCTGCTTATCTTCCTGCGGGACTTCAGGACCAGGGAACTGAAATACCAGTTCGGAGGAGCCTTTTTCTACGCCGCTACTGTCATCCTTTTCGTTGTGGCCAACAAGCTGACCACGGCCGCCAATGTAATCCTGCTCCAATACTCCTCTCCGATCTGGGTAGCCCTGATCGGTTCATGGTTCCTCAGGGAAAAGGTGAAGTTGACGGACTGGCTTTTCATTTTCTCCCTGATCGGGGGGATGTTCCTCTTCTTCATGGACGAAATCACCCTGGATGGAAAATGGGGCAACATCCTCGCCATCCTGGGCGGACTGGCTTTTGCCGGGACCGTCCTCCACATGCGGAAACTCAAGGACTCGTCACCGCTGTTGATGATCGTCATGGGGAACTTCCTTGCCGCAGTCATCTGCCTGCCCTTCTATGCCACAGAAGCGGGAATCGGGGAACACCTTCCGCTCCTGCTGATACTCGGAATATTTCAACTGGGGCTTCCTTATATCCTCTACAGTATCGCCATAAAATCGGTCCATGCGGTTGAGGCAACGCTGATTTCGAGCATCGAGGCGATCCTGAATCCCCTCTGGGTGTTCATCCTGCTCAGTGAAAAGCCGGGATTCTGGTCGGCAATCGGGGGGACCATCGTCTTCATCACGGTGACCTCCTATGGAGTGATAGCAGCGTTGAGAAAGAACGGAGGGAAAACCGAAATCCCAAAGGTTTGAAATGATTGACAGAATCCTCGATATCTTCTTCCTGGTCTTTCATACCTCCCTGGTCCTCTTCTGCATTTTCGGCTGGATATGGCGAAGAACCAGGCCGGCCAACCTGCTGATTCTCGTGGCGACGGCGGGTTCATGGCTGATTATCGGATTGATTGTCGGATCTCCCGGGTACTGTCCGCTGACGGACTGGCACTTCAGTGTCCTGCAGAAGCTGGGGGCACAGGGTCTCCCCAATTCCTACATCAAGTACCTGGCTGACAGGATCCTGGGAACCGATCTGGATCCCGGCCTGGTCGATGCCTTCACCCTGCTGGGGCTGGTTGCCGCCCTGGCCTGCTCTGCCGTTCTCAACCTCAGGGACT
>CAZOGT010000387.1:0-545 GCA_964579015.1 uncultured Acidobacteriota bacterium
AACAGCGTGACCAAGTGGTCCCCGGAGGCCTTGAGACAATGCTCTTGCCTGATCATGACCGTCCCGGCCAACTATTCAACCCCTCCCGCCGACAGCCATTCACCATCTCCATGCCCTGTTTCATATAGGTATTTTATTGAAATATATAGTGAAGATTTTTCTTGCCTGAAACAATTGTTTCTGCTAGTCTTCTGCTTGTTATCTTTGGTTAATCAATATTTATCCAAGCCCGGTAAAGGGGCCTGGATTTTCATTAGATTGTGAGGCTTAAGATGCGATTCATGCCCTGGCTGATCACCGTTTTTCTGGCCGTTTCATCCTCTGTGGCCGCTGAACCCCATTTCAGCAGTGAACTGATCTTTCCCCTGCAGGAGAAGCATGTTCATTCCAGCACGATTGTGGAAACCTCCGGCGGGGACATACTTGCCTGCTGGTTCCACGGTTCGGGGGAACGGACCGCTCCAGACGTGGTTCTGCAGGGAGCGCGCCTGCGCGGTGGATCCCGGGAATGGAGCCCGGTATTTCCGATGGCCGACACTCCTGAT
>CAZOGT010000387.1:555-2615 GCA_964579015.1 uncultured Acidobacteriota bacterium
CCCGGTACTGTTTATCGATCCTGATGGAGAACTGCATCTCTACTGGATTGCGGTTCCGGCCGACCGCTGGGAGGATTCCCTTCTCCGCTTCCGCAAATCGAGGGATTACGAGGGAGATGGTCCTCCAAGGTGGTATTGGCAGGATCTCGTGATCCTGAAGCCCGGCGAAAAATTTGTCGAGGCACTTGAGAGCGCCTTCGCGGAAATGGGCTCCCCTCCCGGTTACGGAGACCGGGCTCCTGAGGTGAAAAACCGAATTCTCGAAATGGCAAGGAACATGAGCCTCCGGCAGAGAGGATGGATGCCGAGAACGCACCTGCTCCAATTGCCGGGAGGAAGGATCCTGTTCCCCCTCTATTCGGACGGGTACATGGTTGGAATGATGGCGATTTCGGATGACGGGGCAAAGTCCTGGCGGGCCGGGTCGCCTATCCCGGGTCTGGGGCTGAACCAGCCGTCAATCGAACTTAAGAAGGACGGGACGCTGGTGGCTTACATGCGCGACGAAGGACCTCCCCCCAAGAGGATCCTCTACAGCGAATCCATTGACCAGGGGGAAACCTGGTCTCCTGCCGTTGACCTGGACATTCCAAATCCCAATACGAGCCTGGAAATTCTCGCCCTCAATGACGGGCGCTGGGTGATGGTCTATAACGACATTGAACGGGGAAGGCACCAGCTGGCCATAGCCATGTCTGAAGATGAGGGGGCCACCTGGAGATGGAAACGCCGGCTCGAGAAGGCCGAGGGAGGAAAATTTCATTATCCTTTCGTCTTCCAGGGCAGCGACGGCCTGGTTCATATCAGTTATACATATCAGCCGGGAGAAAAAACCGGGAAGTCGATTAAGCACGTCGCACTGGATGCAGACTGGATAAAGGCCGGTGAAACCCCCTGAAGGGACGGCGGGCAGTCGACAGTCATCCCCCTGAAGGAGGGGCGGCCGGTCTGAATGCTGAGGCCCCTGAAAAAAATCGGTATGGAGGTTACAATGTCTTTGAAACCTGTTGTTCGATTCATTCCCATCCTGGCCCTGGCCTTCCTGACCTGCCCCATCCCGGCTTTCCCGCAGGGGGAGCAAGCCCTGTACGAGGCCGAGCTTATCTTCCCCCCTGAACACTGGCACAACCACTCTTCCTGCATCGTAGAGCAGCCGAACGGAGACCTGCTGGTCTGCTGGTTCCACGGCTCCGGTGAGCGGACCGCGGACGATGTAGTCCTCCTGGGAGCCCGGAAAAAAGAGGGGGCCCGGGAGTGGAGCACCCCATTCCTGATGGAGGACGTTCCCGGCCACCCGGACACCAACCCGGCCATCTTCATCGATCCCCGGGAGAGGCTCTGGCTGATCTGGCCGACCATCCTGGCCAATGAGTGGCACACGGCCCTCCTCAAGTACCGGATCTCCAGAAACTATGAAAAAGAAGGCCCCCCTGAATGGGAAACCAGCAGGGTCCTTCACTTGAAGCCGGGAGATAAGTTCCTGGAGAGTGTCGAGGCCCGCCTTGCCAATCTTGAAACGAACACAGACCTCGCCCAGACTACCAACCCTGACTATACGGTCTCCATAGGGCCCGAAAAAATTTCCGCCTATTTTCAACGTATCAGGGAAGAGGCGGCCGACAAGCTCCTGCGCAGGCTCGGGTGGATGACCAGGGCCCACCCGGTCACCCTGCAGGGAGGAAGAATAATTGTCCCCCTCTACTCCGACGGATTCAGCTTTTCGCTGATGGCCATCACCGACGACTGGGGAAAAACCTGGACCACCAGCGCCCCGCTGGTGGGGATAGGCAATATCCAGCCTTCGATCGCCGTGCGGAAAGACGGCTCACTGGTGGCCTACATGCGGGATGCCGGGACAGAACCGAGGCGGCTCCAGGTCAGCGAATCCTTTGACCGGGGGGAAACCTGGTCACCGATGGCTGATACCGATATTCCAAATCCAGGTTCCGGGGCGGAAGTCATTACCCTGAAAAACGGAAACTGGCTCCTGGCGCATAACGACCTGGAAGATGGCCGCTACAGCCTGGCAATAGCGCTTTCCGATGATGAAGGGCGGAGCT
>CAZOGT010000387.1:2625-2851 GCA_964579015.1 uncultured Acidobacteriota bacterium
GCGCCACCTGGAACTGGACATGGACGCCGGTGATCCCGGGGACCGGGGCAGTTACCACTACCCGACGGTCATCGAAGCCCGCGACGGGACCTTCCACGCAAGCTACAGCTATTCCCTGCGCAGGAGCGATGCTGCAACAGACCCGGAAGGGCGGCTGATTCGAAAATCAATCAAGCACGCCCGGTTCAATGAAGCCTGGATCATGTAGGGAGACCCGCATTAGAAA
>CAZOGT010000388.1:0-2828 GCA_964579015.1 uncultured Acidobacteriota bacterium
TATCTCTAGATATCAAGCACTTATATGCAACTTTCAGGCTTTAAGACCGCATATCTCACAGGTTTTCGTAGCGAGGCGGCGAAGACGCTGTACTGAACCGGACTCAATTCCTGCCAGTAATTAACCACACAGCCCTGCCTTATATAACTGATAATAAATAATTTATTTATCCAGGGCTAAGACTGATCAGGCAGACCCACCTCAGCGGGCCTGGATAATCTTGAATGCTAACAAAATGCCGGGTTCGTGGGGCAGGCCGAAAAAAGGGGCGGCAAGCCGCCCCATCTATATAAAACTCATGACAAGAAGTCCTCTCATGAGTACTTGAAAAACTTCTTTTCTTCTTTTGATGCCTGTATGCGGATTAGGTTCCGAAAAATCAGAATTGATTCACCACCGCTCTATTCTCCAGGCACCGGGTCTCCCAATTCCGCAAACCTGAACCGTTCCACCTCGGGAACAGTCCGGGCGGCCTTCATGATAGTTGCCATCTCCTCAACAATCTCCGGATGCTCATCAGCAACGTCATTTGACTCAGCGGGGTCTTCATCCAGGTTGTAGAGCTCGATGGTCAGGTCCCCCTCGTTGATGTTTCCGCGGAAGCCTTTCCAGGGGCCCTTCCGCACCACCTGCTCACCGCGTGGCCTGCTTTCCCAGTAGAGGTACTCGTGCTCCTTCTGCTCCGATTCTCCTGTCAGGGCGGGGAGCATCGATATGCCGTCAATATCTTCAGGAAGCGGCGCCCCTGCAATTTCGCAGAGGGTGGGGAGGATGTCCCATAAAGCGGAAATGTGGCCACTTTCAGTCCCCGGCTGGATTCGGCCCGGCCAGCTGGCGAGCAGCGGTTCCCTGATGCCCCCTTCACGCAGCGATCCCTTGACCCATCCCGGATCATCCCTGAAAGGGTCAACGCTGTTGAAATATTTGGGGTCGGTTCCGCCCCCGGTAGTCGGTCCGTTGTCGCTGGTGAAGAGGATAATGGTGTTTTCATAGACTCCCATTTCCTTCAGCAGTGAGACCATCTGGCCTACCTGGTCATCCATGTAGGAGATCTGGGCCGCATAGGCCGCATGGGGATAGCGGTGGGGAAAGTATCCCTTGTCGCCAAGGTACGGCTCCTCATCCCCGAACTTTTCCACGTAGTGATCAACCCATTCCGGCGGCGCCTGCAGGGGGTTATGGGGGATCGGAGTAGCGTAATAGAGGAAAAAGGGATTATCCCGGTTGGACCGCATAAAGTCCAGTGCTTCACGGATCATGAAATCAGGGGCGAAATCATTGAGCCAGAATTTTTCATAGCTGGCAGGGTCATAGGGATCAGCCCCCTCTTCGAGGAGGGTACGCGGTACCACCAGTTCGTTGTCGAGCGGGTCCTTTTCCTCATTCTTCCAGAGATGGAGGGGAAAATAGGTATGGGCCTGCCTCTGGCAGTTGTATCCGTAATAAAAATCAAAACCCTGGTTGTTGGGCCTCCCTTCGGACAGCGGGGGTCCCAGGCCCCATTTTCCCACGCACCCGGTAGCATAACCGGCCTGTTTGAGCAATTTTCCCAGTGTCACAGTGTCAGCCGGAATCGGGTACTGCCCCTCCAGGTTGGGGTCTTCCGTAGCCTTGGCAAAGTCCCATACATCACCCCTCTCTCCCCACTCATGATTTCCCCTGATAAAGGCGTGCCCGAGATGCTTTCCGGTTAAAAGCACACATCTCGCGGGGGCGCATACAGGCGCCCCGGAGTAAAAGTCGGTAAACCTGACCCCGCTGGAGGCCAGGGCGTCAATGTTAGGGGTCTCTATCAATTCCTGCCCATAGGCGCCGGTCTCGCTGTAGCCTAGGTCATCGGCAAAAATAAGAATTATGTTGGGCGGCGAGGCCGGTTCGGGCTCCCGCGAGCAGGAAACCGATATCACTATGACCGCAAGCATGGCCAATAGGCTCAACAGGCGGATTCCCGCACCGGGACATTGTTGAATATTCATTATTCCTCCCCCTTGTTCAGGCATCCGGCATCTGAAAGCACTCTTGTAAAAGCCTTCAAAATCCCGGCGGCCAATAGTATAACACTGCATTCTATCCAGTAATTGACAGGAGATCCGGCACTGTTACGGCAGCAGGCATATCCTTTATGAGCTGGATATTTCTCTCCGCTTCCAGGGACAGCCTATCCCTGTTCCCCGGATTCGTAATCTATTCCAAGGTCGTTGTCCCTGACTTCCCGCAACTTCTTCTTCAACCTCTCTTTGAAATGATCCACTACATCCCCGTACTGGGGATATCCGGCCAGGTTGTTGTACTGCTTGGGATCATGCTCCATGTCGAAAAGCTCTATCCCGGAACCACCGTCCTCATCGTACTGGATATAGGCCCATTTGGATGTCCTGAGCATGTACTGGTAATGATCTCTCCCGGGGAATCCGGTCATGGAAAAGGCCGCGTCGCGAACCGCATATCCAGGGTCGTCAATGGTCCGGGCCAGGCTCCTTCCCTGAAGGTGCTCCGAGTATTCGAGGCCGGCCAACTCCGCGACAGTGGGATAGAGATCAATCAGCTCCACCAGGGATTCGCAGACAGCGGGCTTCTTTCCGGGGACCTTGATGATCAGCGGAACCCGCACAGACTCCTCGTGCAGGCTGACCTTCATCCAGAATCGGTGTTCGGCCAGGTGGAACCCGTGATCCGAGGTAAAGATCACGATGGTGTTGTCCTCGAGGCCCTCCTCTTCCAGGGTTTTCAGAACCTTTCCCACCTGCGCGTCCATGTAGGAGACCGAGGCGTAGTATGCAGCGACCGCCTTCTTTTCCTGTTCCTCGGACATCCGGGCATTAAGACTG
>CAZOGT010000389.1:0-2781 GCA_964579015.1 uncultured Acidobacteriota bacterium
TACTGCCCGGAAGCATATCCCGGGGGTGGTGTCCCTGCGGGAGCTGGGGCGGAGGCATGAGGGAGGATCCTTTCTTTCCACTGGCCTGGAGAGGCTGGATGAACTGCTGGGCGGAGAGGGGCTTCCGGTAGGGCGCATGTCCGAGTTTTGCGGGCCCGCCTCTGCCGGGAAGACCAGTTTGGTCAACCGGATCGTGGCCGGGGTCACCAGGCGCGGCGGGTGCGTGGCGTACGTTGATTTTTTTAATGCTCTGGCCCCTGAATTTCTGCAGAAAGCGGGCGCGGACCTGGAGAATATCCTCTGGATCAGGGGCGCCGTCGGAGAAGCTGCTTTTAGGCGGGCCGTGCGGCAGGTGGAGATCCTGATGCAGTCGGGCAACTTTACCCTGGTGGTGCTTGACCTGGTGGAGCCTTCCCCGTCCGGCGGGGATTCCGTTGCCGGGCTTCCGGGTGGGATATGGTTCCGCCTGCAGCGGGCGGCGGAAAAGTCAAGAAGTGTGCTGATCCTGCTCGCGGGCAGGAGTCTTTCCTCCGGGGCCTCGGCCAGGGTAGTTTCCCTGAGAGGGGAAGGAGGCTCATGGGGGGGATGTTCGGTTCCGCCTGGTGAAAATAACTCCCCTTTGAGAGATTTCCGGAACAGGGGGAAACGTGCCCTGCTGCTCGGCATGAAAGGGAGCGTTTCAGTGATGAAAGGGGGGAGAAATGGCCGCTCCGCCATATTTCATTGCCACCTATAGCCGCAGTGTTGATCTCCTGGTCAAATCCAGGCAGCTGATCGCTCCGCTGGCCTATCCCGTGAAGCCGGGAGGCGTGCTTTTCGAGGTGGACTCCCGCTACCGCAGTGATACTCTGGACCGGATTGCATCCTTCTCCCTTCCAGACCTCCGGATTGGGGGAGCGTTCACCCGCACCGCAGCGGTTTTTGCGGCACTGCTGGCTCCCGGGACCATCCTTCCCTACCGCAGGGAGAAAGGCTTCCTGGATTCCTTCCCCTTGAAGCACCTGGCCCTGCAGGCTGAACTTCCTCCAGGCTTCCTGGAGACCATGTGTTCCTGGGGCGTGCGCACGTTTGGGGAACTGGCCGGAATCCCGCCCGACGCCCTTGCCGCCAGGATGGGACAGGGCGCCCTTACCCTGCAGAGGATAGCCGGGGGTGAAGACGCGGGACTGCCTGACAGCCTGGATGAGGCTCCGGTGTTCCAGGAGAAACGGGACTTTGACTGGCCGGTGGGGAGCAGTGAAGCCCTGATGTTTCCCCTGGGAGAGATGATGGAGTCGATCTGCCGCCTGGTTTCAGGTGCCGGGCTGGCTGTGCGCGGTATCGGGCTGCTCCTCAATACCGAGGATGGCGGAGCCATCCGGAGGAGGATTGAAACAGCACTTCCTTCCCGCAACAGCCGGCTGCTGCTGGCCCTGCTGAGGCTGGAACTGGAGGGCCTTTCTCTCTCCAGCGGGGTCCGTTCCGTGGAGATGGAGGCCTTTCCGGCCGGGGCGAGGTGTGTGCAGCATTCACTGCTGGAGCCCGAGACCCTGGAGCCTGAGGAAAAGGGGCTGACCCTGTCCATGGCCGAGAAGTCATGGCCGGAGAGCTCAATCGGGATTCCGGGGGTTATGGATACCCATGAGCCTGACCCGGGGGTTGCCGGAAACTGGAGGGAATCCCGGCTGCTGAAAGGGAAAACCCGCAACCTGAATGCCCTGGGCAGGGATGATGAGGGGGGTGCCGGGTATGCCGGAGGTGATACTTTGGACCTTGCCCTGCGCCGGGAACGCCCGCCGCGGCCGGTAAGGATTTCCGAAGAGGAGATTGTTGCACTTGCCGGGCCCTGGAAATCTTCGGGCGGATGGTGGGAGGAAGGGGATTTACGGGGCGGGTGG
Source organism: uncultured Acidobacteriota bacterium (assembly GCA_964579015.1). Classification (GTDB taxonomy): domain Bacteria; phylum Acidobacteriota; class UBA6911; order RPQK01; family JAPXNP01. The sequence goes on from CAZOGT010000389.1 coordinate 1,878, forward strand.
TCCCGGGAGGAGTGGGACGTGGAATTGAAGGGCGGGGAGCTTTTCCGGGTCTCCTGGAGCCCCGGCAAGTCCTGCTGGTACCTGGAGGGAGTATATGACTGACCCGGGCCAGGAATTCGTTGAGCTGCACGCCCGCAGTTCCTTCAGTTTCCTGGAATCTTCAGCCTCCCCGGAGAGCCTGGCGGAAGAGGCGGCCCGGCTGGGGTACAGTTCCCTGGCCCTGGTGGACCGGGACGGTGTATACGGGGCCCCCCGTTTTTTCAGGGCCTGCCGGGAAGCGGGCATAAGGCCCCTGGTGGGAGCGGAGATCACTACCCCGGAGGGGAGCCTGCCGCTGCTGGTCAGGAACCGTACCGGGTACAGGAACCTTTGCCGGCTGCTGAGCAGGATGCACCTGCGGGCGGAGAAAGGCGGGGCGAATGCCGATCTGGAGGATGTGCGCGATTTTTCCGGCGGACTGGTCTGCCTGACCGGGGGCATGGACGGAGCCTTTTTCCGCAAGTGCTCCGGGTCTCCGGCCGCCGCGGCCTTTTACCTGCGTCGCCTGAAGGGGATATTCGGCAAAGACGGGGTGTACGTTGAACTGCAGCGTCATTTTTCCCGGGAGCAGGAAAAAGTCAACCAGGCCATGGTGCAGATTGCCTCGCTCTGCGGGGTGCCGCTGCTGGCCTCCAACGGCCCCGCTTATGCCGGCAGGGAAGGACGGCGGTTATACGATGTGCTCGCCTGCGTCAGGCACGGAGTGAGCCTGGACCGCGCCGGGCGGCTCCTCTCCCGGAATGCAGAGCGATACCTGAAAAGCGCGGCGGAAATGTCCGGCCTGTTCCAGGATTTACCGGAGGCGGTTCGAAACAGCCGCGAACTGGCGGAAAGCCTGGAATTTACCCTGCGGAACCTGGGGTAC
>CAZOGT010000390.1:0-2781 GCA_964579015.1 uncultured Acidobacteriota bacterium
TATTTTAAAAATCTTTTTTTTCCCGCGCCCGAACGCTCCCCGCGCCGGCAGGAAACATGAAGGTGTTATAACGTAAACGTAACCGTGAGCTTCCGGTTAACGGTGACGGTTAACCACAACGTTAACGTTTACGGCCGTTTATACATTTCTGTCACCCCTCCGGGGTTCTCTGTCTGGTTGGAGGCATCCATTGACCCAGGGTTCCCCGAAGCGAAGCGAGGGAGAACAATGTGAATCCCTCCACGGCTGGGATATAATCGATGGTCACGGGTCTTCGGACCGCAACAAAAAATAGAAAGGAGACACGCAAACATGAAATCATTCAGGGAAACCTTGACACTCGAGGTAGCCAGCCGCAGAGAGTATATAAACATCACACCCAGGGTCGAAGAGCTTTTACGCAAGAGCGGAATCCAGCAGGGGCTGTGCCTGGTAAACGCCATGCATATCACTGCTTCAGTGTATATCAACGATGATGAAAACGGGCTGCTTAGTGACTATGATGACTGGCTGGAGGGGCTGGCCCCTCACGAACCCCTTTCCCGCTACCGCCACAACCTGACCGGAGAGGACAATGGGGACGCTCACCTCAAGCGGCAGGTAATGGGGCGTGAAGTCGTGGTAGCCGTTACAGGGGGCAGACTTGATTTCGGTCCCTGGGAACAGATTTTTTATGCCGAGTTCGACGGCCGCAGGCCGAAAAGGGTCCTGGTCAAGATAGTCGGAGAATGAGGATCACTGGATCTTCAGAATTCTGATCAGGTATCATTGATCAAATGTCCGAAATAAAAAACAAATCATCAATCATTACCTTGGCCGCCCCGGCTTCCCATGAAGTGGAGATTAAGAAGAGCAGATTTATAGCCAGGGCCTTGAGGGTTGAAGCACCGGAAGAGGCTTTAGGCAAGGTGAGGGAAATATCGCTTCCTGACGCAACCCATAATTGCTGGGCATACAGGATTGGGGAGGAATACCGGTTTTCAGACGATGGAGAACCCGGGGGATCGGCGGGGAGGCCGATTTTCGCCGCGATAGACGGTCACAGCCTGGACCGGGTATTGGTGGTGGTCACCCGCTATTTCGGCGGGACAAAACTGGGCGTCGGCGGACTTGTCAGGGCTTACGGGGGAACCGCCGCGGAATGCCTGAGGCTGGCGGAAAAAGTGGAAGTCAAGCCTTTATGCCGAACCAGGGTGGAGATCCCCTTCCCTGACATGAACAGTGTTTATAATCTGCTTCCTGATTCCGGCGCGGTGAAAACCGGGGAATCTTACAGTGATTCCGGGGTTATTCTGGAACTGGAGATGGAAACAGAAAACTGGGAGCCTTTCCGGCTCCACCTGATCGATGTTACCAGGGGAAAAATGAGGGTAATTGATTTCTGGGACCTGGAATGATTTTCACGCGGAAATGGTTAAACCGCGGAGGGCCGATTTTTCACGGGCAGGGTGAACTTAAATTCAGCCCACTGGCCGGGCTCTGATTCAGCCCAGATTTTCCCGTGGTGCTTTTCAATTATGTTTTTGCAGATGAAAAGGCCCAGGCCGTTGCCCTTTACTCCTTCGGTTCCCTTCTGCTTGAGGCGGGAATGCTTTTTGAAAAGTTTTTCGTCGATCTGCTCCCGGGTCATCCCGACCCCTTCATTCCAGAAGGATACAACTACTTCATTTCCCTTGTCTTCGAGCCGGATCCTGACCTTGCCCCCTGCCCTTCCATACTTGATGGCATTGGTGATCAGGTTGGTGACGACGATCTTGAGCAGGTTCGGGTCGGCCACAACTACCGGCTGCCCGCTGAACTCGGTCTCGATGCTGATTTTCTTCAGGTTGGCGGTGTATTCAGGGGCATCCACTACCGGTCTCAGCACCTCTTCCACCAGGTCCACTTTCTCCTTGTAGGAGGCCATGTTTTCCAGGTCGAGCTTGGAGAATTCGATATGGCTGCGGATGATATCTTCGAGGTATTCACAGTTTCTGAGAATGGATTCCAGGGCTTTCTGCTGGTTCGGCTCAAGGTGTCCGAAGTAGCCCTTGTGCAGGGTTTCGGCACTGCTGTGTACAACCGCAATCGGGCTCTGCAGGTCATGAGAAACGACTGCCATCAGGTCCAGGGTGTTCTTCCCGGAGCGTTCGGCCCGTTCATCAACGGCGTTATCAAGGACATCGATCAGCTCTTTGGGAGTAAAAGGCTTGGGAATGTAGTCAAAAGCTCCTTTTTTCAGGGCTTCCCTGGCGCTTTCCACGGTGGCGAACCCGGTAAACACGATTACAATTGTCTCGGGCCTTTCCCTGATCAGCCTGTTCAGCACCTCCATGCCGCTGATCCCGGGCATCATCAGGTCTGTCAGTACCAGGTCATAATCATTTTTCCCAACGAGGTCCAGGCCCTCCTCCCCGGAGGTGGCATTGGTAATCTCGAAACGGGTACCGCGGAGAATCCGGTTGCAGCTTTTATGTACAATATTTTCGTCATCAATGATAAGGAGCTGTACTTTTTTCTCACTCATTGGCTTCACTCAGATATTCCCGAAAAACAGGGTTTCCGCCCCGGGCCAGGATGTTGAATCTTGTTCTAGTAAGGGCAATTATAACCGAAATCCGATTTAGCTGATGTTCGGATAATCAATCTCGGTTTCCAACGGCAATTCTATAGTCACGGTGGTGCCTTTTCCCGGCTCACTGGTAATGTCGATTGTCCCGTTGTGGCGCTTTATTATTCCGTAGGTTACAGCCATGCCCAGGCCGGTGCCCTTGCCCGGCTCCTTGGTGGTGAAAAAGGGAT
>CAZOGT010000391.1:0-2780 GCA_964579015.1 uncultured Acidobacteriota bacterium
GAATTTTTCAGCAAACGCGGATGCGGTCCCGATCGGGTCCTCCATGATCTTTTCCTTGTCAAGTCCCGACAGCCTTGAGAATTCCCCCGGATGGGGCGTCAGCACCATCGGAGGTTTGTTTCCATTCAGCAGTACCTCCGGGTTCTGGGCTACCGCGTTCAGTGCGTCCGCGTCAATCACGGCCGGGACCCTGATTCTCCGCAGCAGCTCGTAGATGACCTCAACGGTCTCCGGGTGGGTTGTCAGGCCGGGCCCGATTCCGAGCGCGCTCTTGTTCACGGTCATCAGTGCGACCGGGTCAGCCGCTTCAAGACAGAACGCGCCGGTATCTGTTTCCGGGAAGCCCTCGGTCATAACCTCCGGCATCCGGGAAGCCACCCTGTCCTGGATTCCTTCGGGCAGGAATGTGGTCACCAGTCCTGAGCCGGCTCTCATGGCGGCAGTTGAGCTGAGGACGGCTGCTCCTGATTTTCCGCGGCTTCCGGCTATGATGCCCACGTGTCCGTAGTTTCCCTTGTAGCTTGACATGGGCCTGGGCACGGTTAACCGGGAGAGTACGCTTTCAGAAAGCATCCGCGGCGTGTTGCCCGCGGCCTCAAGTTCCAGGAGGAGTTCGTCAGGAGTGCCGATCGGCACGATGGAGAGCTCTCCGACGCATGATACACGGCGATTGAGGATGTGGGCTGTCTTAGGGGCGGTAAAGGTAACGGTTGCATCTGCCTCCACGACAAGGGGCGGGGCAGCAACCTTGTCTGAAAACAGGCCTGAAGGGATATCAACCGAAAGGATGAAGCACTCCAGGGAGTTCAGGTCTTCGACCACCTCGGCATAGAATCCTTCCAGGGGTTTATCAATGCCTGTGCCCAGGATTGCGTCTACAATGATATCGTTGTCTTCGAGCAATTCCAGGACATCAAGCCACTCGTTTTCACTGGTTATTTCGACCAGGGGAAGATCCAGGTTTTCCAGGATCCGCAGGTTGACCCCGGCGTCTCCTGATACTTCCGAGGTCCCGGCAAGGAGGATAACCTCCGGAATGATACCCCGCATCGAAAGCTGCCGGGCCAGGACCATTCCGTCGCCCCCATTGTTGCCCTTCCCGCAGATAACCGTAATCTTCTTTTCATCAAGGTCCTCAAATTTCCCTTCCAGGAAAGAATAGAGCTGTATCCCGGCATTCTCCATCAGGACGATTCCGGGGATACCGGTCTCTTCGATTGTTTTCCTGTCAAGGTCCCTCATTTGCTCGGCTGTTACGATATTCATGGTGGTCAGACTCCGAAAATTTGAAACATTTATGGCGGAAATATAGTCTATATTAGTATAACAACACGAAAATAAAAGTGGATTCCTGGCCAAAGTGAACCCTTGATTTAAAAGGGTGGTGAAACTTGTGTTCGATTTCTCTTCCTGAGGCGCCAGGTTTGATTATAATGGTTAAGGAGTTTTAGACAATGAAATACAGCAGGAGTTCATTAATATTTGGAATAATTTTCAGCCTCTTCCTTTCAGGCAGCGCCCTGGCTGACCGGAGGCATGGGGACGTTGAGGATATTGGGAACCGGGACATTAACGGCAGGGTCGCACTGATCTTCCCGAATTTTGTCTCACTGGAAAAAGAAATACAGATCGGGGCCCAGTACGCCCAGTATTTCGAACAGTCAGCCAGGCTGGTGGAAGATCCCGTGGTCAACGGGTACATAGAGCGCCTGGGCCAGAAGATCGTCAAAAATTCAGATGCCAAGGTTCCTTTTGTCATCAAGGTCGTTGATACCGATGAAGTGAATGCCTTTGCCCTTCCCGGAGGATATTTTTACGTGAACAAGGGTCTCATTCTCGAGGCTGAAACCGAATCGGAGCTGGCCGGAGTGATGGCCCACGAGATCTCTCATGTCACTGCCCGCCATGCCACTGAACGGATGACCAAGGCCCAGCTCCTGCAGTTCGCTTCACTGCCGGCGCTTTTTGTCGGCGGCGGTTACTTTACCCAGATGGCCATTTACAACGGCCTTGGCCTGGGCATGTCCCTTGCGGTTCTCGGTATTACCAGGAAGTCAGAAGAGGAAGCAGACCAGCTGGGCACACAGTATCTCTGGAATACCGGTTACGATCCTGAAGGTTATAAAACCTTCTTTGAGAAACTCCAGGCAAAAGAGAAGGAAAAACCAGGCAAATTTGCCGGTTTCTTCAGGACCCACCCTTCAGTGGAAGACCGCATGGAAAAGGTAGAGGAGGAGATAAGCTACCTTCCAATCGGAGAGGAAACCATAGTAACGACTTCAGAGTTCGAGAAGGTAAAGCAGAGGCTGATCGCCATTGACAACAAGCTGATGGCTTCAGTGTCAGGCGATGATTCCGGCGGCGCCAAGCGTCCTTCACTGAAGCGCAAGACCAACACCGACCGTTCAGAAAGGGACGAGCCTGAGACCAAGAGCAGCCGCCCGACCCTGAAAAGGCCCTGATGCCGCGGACGGCTGAAACGTCCCTGATCCCGAGACCGGTAAAATTACCGGCCTCGGGAATCCGGAGCCCTGTTTACCCGGCAGTCCTGATATGAAATAATTCCCTGCAGTCATCGAGTTGTTTCAGGAAATAGGAGAATATATGAAGCTGAAAGACAGAGTTGCGGTAGTAACCGGGGGCACAAGCGGAATGGGAAAGGCGATTGCCCGCCTCTTCTGCGAGGAAGGGGCTTCGGTCGTGTTGTCCGGGAGAGACAGGAAAAAGGGGGAAGCGATACAGGAGGAGCTTTCCGGCAGGGGACAGCAGGCGGTTTTTGT
>CAZOGT010000392.1:0-2778 GCA_964579015.1 uncultured Acidobacteriota bacterium
CGCATTGAAATAAACGCCGCCGGCAGGCGGCAACAACAGTGAAGGCTGAAAGCCTGCCGTTGAATAGCCTGGCGGTGATCTCCCGCAACTCGAAGAGTGCGGGAGGGAACACCAGGTAACGTCGCCCCTACCGGGGTGCAAGCTCTGGAAGAGCGACACAGACGCCCATGACGACCCCTGATCCCGGATGTCGTGATTGAGTTTCAGCTGAGTCGCCCGTACTTTGCGGTCCATTGGGCGTTTTCGGCCATTTCGTCCTTGAATCTCGGATACATTCCAACTATGACCCCGTCGGTCTTCTTTATGTTCGCAAAGGCAAATTTGAATGCTTCCTCCACCCCGTTACGGGAAAAGCCGGCCCTCCCGGCCGCCAGGATCTTGAATGCCAGGCATGGTTTATCCACCGCCCTTATCACCCTGGTCATTTCTACGGGATCCGAGGTGGAAAAGGGCTTGCCGAAATATTTGTCCTTGTTCTTGTCTTCCGGGTGATCGTTGTATCGGGTGAGGTAGTGGAAGCAGGTCATGAAGAAATCATTTTCCCATCCAGCGTCAGCGATTCTTTTGATATTTTCAGGATTATGGGCTGAGATTCCTGCAAGCAGGCCCTGGTCATGTACAGCCTTGACATAATCATGGACCTGTTCCTGCTTGCCCTCCCTGAACAGCGTATCAGTAACGCCCCCATGGTGGCTCATGGCAAAAGGCGAGGACGCCTTGATGACCTCGGGGATCGTACCCCAGCGGGAACCCCCGGAATGGAGGCACAAAAACTGCATCTCAGGCTGCTTTTCCCTCACCTTTCCCAGTGCCTCGATCATCAGCGGGGTTGGGTCGAACTGCTGGGTGTTTATCCCCACCTCATAGCAGCGCAACAGGTAATCCGTTGTGTTCTCAACTGTAAAATACTCTTTCATGTGGGCATCCATGTGGGGCCCCAGGTAAGAATATCCGCCTACCGGATTAAATCCGGCCAGAATGCGGCTTATCGTGCGGCCTCCCAGCTTTATGGAAGGAAGCGGCTCAGCCGCAGGCCCGGAAACAGCCTTTGCTTTAAGCTGGCTTGAGGCCAGGAGAGACGTGGCGGATGCAGCGACCAGGAATTCCCTGCGATTTGACTTGTTGACTTCAGCCTTGGACATGATAATCCTCCGGTTATTTGGGTGTGTCCCTAATTTAACAGAGTATCAGGGAGGCGTAAAGGAGAAAACAAACCCCTTGCAATTGATTTCATGGGGCGGAGTGGAGGGTGCCTGCAACTGAGACCCTGACCATTCAGGAAGCGATGACGCGGGATGGCGTTGGCGTCAGCCGGGGATTTCCTTGTTCCGGTTTTATGTTATAAATTGATACATGATAATTGGACTGACCGGACGCAACGCTGCGGGTAAAGGTGAAGCCGCTGAGTTCCTGCAGAAGCAGGGGTTTATTTTTTACTCCCTTTCTGATGTGATCAGGGATAAGATTGAATCTAAAGGGGAAAGAGTAACACGGGAGAGGCTCATTGAAACAGGCCGTTTCCTTCGGCTGACCCGGGGTACCGGGTACCTGGCCAGGATGATCCTGAGAAAGCTGGAAACCGGTCAGAATTATGTTGTGGATTCCTTCAGGAACCCGGTTGAAGTAGAGGTCTTCAGGACCAGGGAGGATTTTTCTTTGCTGGCGGTGACTGCCTCTCCTGAAATCAGGTTTGAAAGAATCCGCAGCAGGGGCAGGGAGGCGGATCCCAAAACCCTTGACGAATTCAATTCCCTGGAAGAGGCGGAGGCTGGAAATGAACGAGATGAGGGGCAGAAGCTAACAGAAACCGGGATCCTGGCAGACCATGTCATTGAGAACAATGAAGGGCTTGATAAACTGTACCTGGCCGTGGGAGAGCTGGTACAAAGTCTTTCAATGAACAATCCCCGCCCAAGCTGGGACCACTATTTCATGAATATTGCTAAAGTGGTTGCGACCAGGAGCAACTGTTCAAGGCGCCAGGTTGCTGCGGTAATCGTCAAGGACAAGAGGATAATTTCCACTGGTTACAATGGCACACCCAGAGGGACAAGGAATTGCAATGAAGGCGGCTGCCCCCGTTGCAACAACCTGGTGGAGAGCGGTACCAGGCTGGATGAATGCCTCTGTTCCCACGGAGAAGAAAACGCCATAACCCAGGCTGCCTACCATGGTGTCAGTGTGAAAGGGGGAACTCTTTATTCGACGTTCTCTCCATGCCTGATGTGTACCAAGATGATAATCAATTCAGGAATCAGGGAGGTCGTTTACAACATGGAATATCCTTTGAACGAAGTAGCTCAGAACCTGTTAAGAGAAGCCGGAGTTGTCAGCCGCGCCCTGAAACAGGAATAGAGGGAAAAGATGCCCGGTTGCCTGAACAGGGCAAAATCACGGCGAAATGGCCTGAAAGGGTTTCGGAAAAAGGGAGTCAAGATATGCTGGAATGGTTGGATCTGGATTTTTTCCTCCACGCCTCCTCCCTCTTTTTCTTCACCGCCGGTGCGTTCGGGCTGCTCTATTTTACGTTCCGCTACACCAGGGGCTCAGATATCAGGATCTGGGGAACCCGGCTCAGTATTCTGTTTGGATTCCTGGCCCTGGTGTTCCTGGTTCTGGCTGAGAGAAGGGTTAATAATACGGTAATGATGATTTTTGCCTGCCTGGTATTATCGCTGGCAGGACTGGAAGTCTCCAGGGCGCTCAAAAAATAGAACGGGAGCTTGTCCCGCCGCCGGTGATCTTCTGAACAATGGCGTGCCGGCTTGTTCCCTGCGG
>CAZOGT010000393.1:0-641 GCA_964579015.1 uncultured Acidobacteriota bacterium
AATCTGCAGTCTGGCCGTGTATTCAAGTACGGCCCGGACTGAATCAGCCCCGGCTCGATGCCCTTCAATTCTGGGCAGGCCCCTCTGCCTGGCCCATCTTCCGTTGCCATCCATGATTACGGCTATGTGTTCGGGCAGGCGTTCAGGATCAATGCGTTCGAGCAAAGAGTATTCCGGGCTTTTCGGTGTAATGATTTCGGAAAAATTTTTTTCGAGGTCGATCATTGATTACAGGGAGTAATCTACCACAAGAAGTCCCGGGGGTGAAGCGGCAGATGAAAATGGGTCAGATAGGAATGTTTTCCTGCTTCCCAGCTATTGGATGATTTATTGGAGCAGGATATTATTGATCCGCTATCTTTTGAGACCCCGCTGGGGGGAGGACAGGCAATATGACGGCTAATACCAGATTCTGGCCAGGTAGAGTCCATGGGGCGGAGCAGTCGGCCCGGCCTGAGTCCGATCGAGGGAACCCAGTATGGCTGGAATCATGGAAGGGCTGAGTTTGCCCCTTCCTGTGTCCATCAGGGTTCCGACTATGTTTCTTACCATGTGCAGGAGGAATCCGTTGGCTTCAATTCGGTAAACCAGCAGGTCCCCTTTTCGTATGAACCGGGACACGCTGACTGTCCGAACCTTGT
>CAZOGT010000393.1:651-2767 GCA_964579015.1 uncultured Acidobacteriota bacterium
CAGAGGTTCCCGAGCCGGTGAAGGCCGAAAAATCATGGGTGCCGATCAGTGCCGCTGCAGCTTCGGCAGCGGCATCCACATCAAATCCCTGGGAAAGGTGAAGCGCCAGGTTGTGCAGGAAAGGCGGAAACACTTCTCCAGCATAGAAATGGTATTCATATCTTTTTTTAGTCGCCCATTTCCGGGCATGGAAGTCAGGTGAAACCTCGGAAATAGAATTCACCCTGATATCCCAGGGGAGAATGGCGTTAAGCGCCTTTTTCAGATCAGGCACAGAGTCTTTATCAGGGAACCGAAAATGAGCCACCTGGTTAAGGGCATGAACCCCGCTGTCCGTCCGTCCGGAACCGGTTACGCTGATTCTTGCACCGGCCAGTTGCGACAGGGCGTTGGAGACAGCCTCCTGGATGGTGGTCTGGTAGGGTTGAATCTGCCACCCGCAATAGTTTGTTCCCTTGTATTGAAGCTCGATCTTAAATTTTTTTTCTCTGGTCCGGGAGGAGTCTTCATTCATTTTCCTAATGATACAGCAGTAAATTTTCTATGCCTATGCCAAATTCAGAAAATCGTGTTAGAATTGGAATCCAAAAATAGAGTACGAAGAGGAGCTAGTGTGTATGTCAGGACACTCGAAGTGGCACTCAATCCGCCACAAAAAAGCAGCTGTAGACGCCAAACGCGGGAAGGTATTCACCAAGATAATCAAGGAGATCAGCGTTGCCGCCCGTATCAACGGGGGTGATGTTGATTCGAACCCACGTCTCAGGACCGCGGTCGCCGCTGCTAAAGAACAGAATATGCCCCAGGATAATATCAAAAGGGCGATATTGAAGGGCACGGGAGATCTTCCGGGTCAGAGTTACGAAGAGACGACCTATGAAGGCTACGGGCCGGGAGGCGTTGCGATCTACCTTGAGGTTCTGACAGACAATAAAAACCGTACCGTGGCAGAGATCAGGCACCTGTTTGCAAAGTATAACGGGAACCTCGGAGAAACCGGGAGTGTGGCCTGGATGTTCGACAAGAAGGGTTATTTTTCCACCAGCACTGAAAACGTAACCGAAGAGGATCTGTTTGAAGTGGTCGCCGAAGCCGGAGCCGAAGATATCCAGCAGGAGGGGGATTCCTTTCTGGTGTATTGTGATGTCGATGTTTTCGAGGATGTGAAACAAGCCCTGGAAGAGGCTGCAATCAGCGTTGAACAGGCCGAGATCACCATGGTTCCGCAGAATCAGGTCAAGGTGGAGGGTAAACAGGCATTTCAGACCCTCACCCTTATGGAAATGCTCGAAGACCACGATGACGTTCAGAATGTCTATGCCAATTTTGACATTGACGACGCTGACCTTGAAGCCTATTCTTCCAGCTGATTCCTCTGGACCTGATTGTCGAAAGGTTCATTGTCCCGTCAAGGATTGTTTTGACTGCTTATGTCTGGCCTTCCCGCAGCCGGCTTTTTCCCCGATCACTGAAAGGGCGGTACTTCCGGAGAACTGAGATGATTATTGCAGGTGTTGATCCCGGCAGCAGGGTTACAGGATACGGAATAATCAGGGTGAGCGGAAATCGTTTCCATTGCCTTGATTACGGTTCCATCAGCACTGCCGGAGGGAGCAAGCTCCCTGAGCTCAAGGACCGCCTCAACAGCATTTTCAGCTCTCTTTCAGAGATTTTCACCAGGTATTCCCCTGATTACCTGGTAGTTGAAAATATTTTTTATGCCCGCAACATCAGGAGCTCTCTGCTTCTGGGACACGTCAGGGGAGTAATTCTTCTGGCCGCTGCCAGGGCTTCACTTCCCGTAATTGAGTACTCTCCACTTGAAGTCAAGAAGGCGGTCACAGGGTACGGCCGAGCCGATAAGGCGCAGGTTCAGACCATGGTCCAGCGGCTGCTTGGCCTGCAGGAGGTTCCCCGGCCCCACGATGCTTCTGATGCCCTGGCGCTGGCCCTCTGCCAGGGGTTCGGCGGGGCAAGGTCCGGAAAACGGGGTAAAAGATGGCAGGAATCGGACCTGAGACAGATCATGGACCGGGAAACCTGTAAATAATTTTTCGGATCAGTCATAATAAGTAGCATGAGTATTCGACAGCTTAGAGATTTAGTTGGTTTTTTG
>CAZOGT010000394.1:0-2767 GCA_964579015.1 uncultured Acidobacteriota bacterium
TGGAAGTTAAGGCATCTGCCGCTTGTTCAGCCCCAATGGTGACTGCTGAAAAAGGTTAGCCCGGATTTCTCACCAGCTTGCTACTGCGGCGACGAATACATCCGTCCTGACTGCGTTATGCTCCGTCGGCCTCCTCGACGTACTGTCAAGTACGCCTCCGGGGGCCTCGGTCGCAAGCCTTGTCAGTACGTCGTCTTCGCCGCCTCGCTACGAAAACCGGTGAGAAATGCGGGTTATGTCTGCCTCCGGTCTGGGCGGAAGGCTTCAATATTCTCACAACCCGGACTCCAGGGGAACGCGAATCTCTCCTTTCCATCGGCTTTCAGAGAGATTTTTTTTGACTTTGAATCACCTCCTGCAATAAACTCCGGGTCAGGATGACTAATACCTCTGAAATTACACTTGAATTCAAGCCCAAATCACGTTTTGAGATGATTCCGGTCAGAGACCGCCTGGCTGAAGAATTCGGAACGCTCCTCTCCGAATTCCAGCAGCATATATATTATTCATATCACACAACCGCAGGATATATCGACCCTTTGACCGCCACAAAGTTGAATCATTCACCTGCTTCGATGAGAGCTTACGTGGAATCTTTCCAGAAACTGTTTCCCCCGGGAGCGGGATATTTTCATGACCGGATCGATCTGAGGCAGGAACTGACTGCATCTGAAAAGCTCATCGAGCCCATGAATTGCGATGCTCACCTGACGTATATCGGATGCGGGCTGCGCAACTGCGTGACCTACCCCAACCGGGGAGATATGCCTGTATATTTTATTGAGCTCGACGGGACCAGTCAAGGCAGAAGCCGTCATCGGAGGACCACGGTCGTAGGCTACAACCACGAGGAGCCCGCGGGAATCTGCCGCCTGGAAGTCCCTGTAACGAGCCACTCCATAGATACTGTCAATCTCCGCTCCAGCGAGCTCGGCTTGTTTGAGACCCTGAATGATGAATTGAAGAGGAGGGGCATCAGTCACGGGAGGATCGACCTCAGGCTGGACAGGGATGACAAGTATGCCGGACTCACTGTCAATGAATTTGAAACCCTCCTGATGAATCATGACCTCCATGAAGTGATCAGGGATCCGCTTCGGTTTATGGCGGAAAAAGGTCTCCACCTCTTTCAAAGGCCCGGTATCCTGATGTCCAAGCTGAGGGGATATGCCAGGTATGACCTGGTCAGGGTCATCCAGAAGATGGTTGATGAGCTGGGACTGAAGGAGTCGTTTTTGGAGGATGTCATTTACTCCTTCATGGCGTACCCCGCCTCGCGGCGGCTCAGCATGAAGAGGTCACTGAGCCTGCTGGTAACCGAAAAGGACGGTGTCGGCCGGATTGCACAAGGCCGGTACCAGAGCCCGATCCTTATCCAGTGGAGCCGGGCGGCCGGGGACCGCCGTATTCTGAATGCCTTTTTTACCAGTTTCCGGTAAACGCGAAACCCGGTGAGAAATCCGAATTAATCCTCCACAACGAAATGTTCCCAGCTGCACGGCTTTTCTGATTTTTTTCCCTGCCATGAATCTCTCGCCGCAAGCCGGCGGGAAATCGCAACGATGATCTCCGATCTGGTCCTGTTCCATCTCGGGACAATGCCAATCCCCGGCGGGCACCAGCCGAAGAGCCTCTGCACAACTATCTCCGGGTTCAGCCTCTCAAGTACATCACAGATAAGTTCCAGCCATTCCGGGTATGTAAAAAGAGGGAAGGGGTCGTCCCTGTAAATCTTTGCAAGGGGGGTACCCTCAATAACATGCAGATGGTGAAATTTTACGAAAGAGGTCTCAATCCTGTTAAGCAGAACAGGATATTCGAGCAGGGTTTCCCTGTCCTCCCCGGGAAACCCGAGTATGGTGTGGGTGCAGAGCGGAATCCCCCTTGCCCTGACCCTGGCTGCGGTTTCGAGGAAACAGTCAAGGTCATGACCGCGCCCGGCCCATTCCAGGGTTCGGTCCAGGCGGGATTCCATCCCGACTTCCAGGCAGACGTAGTAATCCCGGGATATCTCTTCCAGGAGGTCGAGTTTTTCTTCCTCCAGGCAGTCAGGGCGGGTGCCGACAGTCATCCCGACAATCCGGGGATCGGCTGCCAGGCCCCGGCTGAAAAGTTCCCTGAGGATTTCGACTTCGGCATGGGTGTTGGTGTAGTTCTGCCAGTAGAGAAGGAATTTTTCCGCCTTGAATCTCCTGGTCAGGTACTCGATGCCGTTCCTGACCTGGATCTCCAGCTCTTCTCCCCTGATCACTCCGGAAGGTCGAAAACTGTCATTTTGACAATAAATGCAGCCGCCGGTACCAATGGTTCCGTCACGGTTGGGGCAGGAGAACCCCCCGTCAACGGAGACCTTGTATACCCGCCCTCCGAATCTATTTCTGAGCCATGGCCCGTAGGCGTTATACCTTATGTCCATCGTGATTTAAACATGGTTTTCCCGGCTCCGCGACCCGAATCCAGAGGAAATATTCCTGGTTGCCCTTCTGTCCGGTAAGTTTTGACGGGGTATCACCCTGGATTGTGAAACCAGCCTGGGACGCGAAGGCTTTTACCCTGTCCATGATTTCCCGGCGTTTGCGGGGGTCCCTGACTACTCCCCCTTTTTCAATTTCTTCCGGCCTCCCTTCGAACTGGGGCTTTACGAGCAGCAGGATTTCCGCTTCCGGAAACACATTCCTGATCCCGGGCAGCACAAGCGCCAGTGATATGAAGGAAAGGTCTACAGTCACAAGGCTGACAATTTCAGGGACATCTTCTGCGGAAAGGT
>CAZOGT010000395.1:0-1179 GCA_964579015.1 uncultured Acidobacteriota bacterium
CCTTACCCTCAAGTTTCTGGGGGATATTGAACCGGGCCAGGTTTCCATGGTCTCCGCAGCGCTGGAGGAGAGGATTTATCGATTCGATCCCTTTGTCCTCAACATCAGGGGGCTGGGAGTGTTCCCGAACCTGTCCAGGCCCAGGATTGCCTGGGCAGGTGTTATGCCGGATGACCGACTGCAAACATTACACGGGATGGTCGAGTCTGCAATGCGGGAGATCGGTTTTGAAGCGGAGCGAAGAAAATTCAGCCCCCATATTACCCTGGCCAGGATCAAGTCGGTACGGGACGGTGATGCCCTGAGGGAGCTGCTGAAAAGGATGCGGGATTTTGAAATGGGAACAACTCCGGTCAGGTCTCTGCGGCTCTACCAGAGCATTCTAAAGCCTGAAGGAGCAGTTCATAAGGTGCTGGCTGAGGTCAATTGCGGAAATCAGGAAAAAAAGTGACGTGAAAGGTAAACGGATTCTATTAATCAGGCTTCGTTCCCTGGGGGATACCCTGCTGATGACCCCGGCCTTGTCAATTGCTTCATCCGGAGGGCTTAATGAGGTGGCGGTTGTTGTTGAAGAGCCCTTTGACCAGGTGCTGAGGGGAAATCCTGCAGTGGACAGGCTTATCGTTCCGGGAAAGAGAGGCGATCTGAAGTCACGGTGGAAATGCATAAGGGAAATCCGGGATTTTAGTCCGGATCTTGTTTTTGATATGCACGGGGGGACTACCAGTTCAGTGATGGCCCTTTTTTCCGGTGCCGGCCAGAGGGTTGGTTTTGGCGCCGGCCGCAACTCCAGGTTCTATAATGTAAAAATTCCTGATTCCCGTGAAATATGGCAGAAAGAGGAAATCCATACCGTTGAACATCAGCTCTCTCCGATGATCCATATGGGGTTTCCTCTTGAAGAGGTGCCTCCCCTTTACATCCATGTCGAAGAGACCGAAAGAGAAAAGGCTGCAAAACGATTGGCCGCAGAGGGGATCGATGGAGACTTTGTCCTTATCCATCCAGCCGCCGCTTTTGCTACCAAGCAATGGAGCAGCCGGGGCTTTGCTTTCGTAGCAGGAGAGCTTGCAAAGCTCGGAACCAGTTGCGTGGCCACGGCGGGGCCGGGGCAGGAGAAGCTGCTGGAGGAACTGGCTTCGGTCTCCGGACCCGGTCTGGTACTCTTCCCTCCCGGAT
>CAZOGT010000395.1:1189-2765 GCA_964579015.1 uncultured Acidobacteriota bacterium
GCGGAATTTGTAGCCCTGGCCTCCCTGTGTACCCTCTACCTTGGCAATGATACCGGTCCAACCCATGTTGCAGCTGCCCTCCGAAAGAAGGTGGTGGTGGTTTTCGGCTCATCAGATTCCGCGGCCTGGCACCCGTGGGGGACTGAATACAGGCTTATCCGCTCAGAATTGGATTGTATCCCCTGCCCGGGGTATGAATGCCTTCATTACCCGGAGCCTGAATGCATCAAATCCGTTGCCGGGAACCAGGTTTTGAGTGCAGTCATGGAGTTCCTGCCGGGTCTGTAAGGTTCAGCGAACCGAGAGGCCGGTTCATGGGGTTTCCCTGGATGCGGAACTGTTTACCAGGAAAACGAGTCAGGGCGGGCTAGGATCATTACATGGGAAGTAGTGGCAGCATTTAATGTAATATTGATCTTTGACAGGGTTTCCCGTTTTCTTCAGGTGAGGGAATCCGGAATTCCATTGCCTGAGCAATGAAGTACATACCAGCAGGATAAGTAGTATGGATTCAGAGAAATATGCCGGGATTCTAAAGCAGGTACAGGGAAGAAGAATTGTGGTGGTAGGAGACCTCATCCTCGATAAGTTTATATGGGGAAAGGTAAGCCGCATTTCCCCGGAGGCTCCGGTTCCGGTGGTTGAGGTTGAACGGGAGACGGTCCGCCCCGGGGGTGCCGCAAACGTCGCCGCAAATATCAAGGCCCTGGGAGGAATCCCCCTGGTAATAGGTGTGGTCGGGGATGATGAGTACGGGGAGCAGCTCTGCACTCTTCTCCGCCTTAACGGACTTGAGACCGGGGGGGTTATTACTGATCCCGGCCGAAGGACGTCCGTTAAGCAGAGGATCATCGCCCAGCATCAGCAGGTTTGCCGTACCGACCATGAAATGAGGGATCCCCTGGGGCCGGTATCCCGTTCAGGACTTGAAGGGAAGGCCGGAGAGGCCTCGGCAACAGCAGATGGAGTGATACTATCCGATTATGCTAAAGGCACCTTCAGGGAGGGCCTGGCCGAGAGCTTGATTGAAAGCGGCCGGCAAAAAGGCGTATTTGTGGCTGTTGACCCCAAGAATCCTGATCTTTCTGTCTACAAGGGGGCCTCACTCCTTACCCCTAACCGGAGTGAAGCAGAACATGCGAGTGGGATGATCCTGGATTCCGATGCCTCTGTAGAGTTGGCCGGGTGGAAGATCATGGAGCAGTGTCTCCTCGAAAATTTATTGATCACCAGGGGTGAGGACGGGATGTCCCTCTTCAGCCGTGAAGCGTGCAAACACCTTCCGACCTTTTCCATGGAGGTCTTTGATGTGACAGGGGCAGGGGATACGGTGATTGCAATGTTTACTCTTGCCGTAGCAGCCGGGGCCAATACACTGGATGCCGCTGCTCTTTCCAACCACGCGGCCAGTGTGGCAATCAGTAAACTGGGAACCGCCGCAGTTACAGTTGAAGAGGTTCTGGCGAACATCAGGTCCAGGGAGTAGTGCCCATTTTCCCCCTGGTACCTGCTGCAGGAATGGAGCAGTCGCCTCCTCGCTGCGAAAACCGGTGAGGAATCCGGGTTAACTCCCGCA
>CAZOGT010000396.1:0-2746 GCA_964579015.1 uncultured Acidobacteriota bacterium
GCGGTGGCGGTGCCAGCAGTGTCAGGAGTTCCTGGTCAGGAAGCGCCTGGTAATAGATCAGGGGAATTACGACAATTATGGCTATAACAATCGTATGAATAATGAACGAAACCAACAGCGGGCTCTTCCTCCTGCTTCCTCTCTCTGAAGAGGACTCAATGAGGTCGTCAAACATAGCAAATCTCCTTATTCTGAAAAGTTTCCTGCCTTTAAAAAAGCGAAACTTACTACTTTATATTACTCTCCGATTCGGGGCCTGTCAAGGACTTAAGTGCGAGAATTAAAGTACTTAAAGGATTACCGTTCTCCCAGCCCGAACCCTCTTGAGTCGGGATGGCCCTGATCCTTGTCTGCGGATGCGGGACAGGATGAAAAATTGCTTTAATCGATAGTTTTTTGGCGTATCATTGATAGGAGTGGTGCGGGGGCATTCCCTGCACGTAGTAATCTGATATCCGGATGCTGCCGGGTGCGCCCTTGATGAAGGGGGCATCAATCGATGCCGAAGGCGGCCGTTGCCGGGTCAAGCTGTCAGGAGGAGATGAAAATGGCCGTAGATTTGACTGAATCTGTAAAATCGTTTTTAAAACAGGACCCCATACCTTTTTCAATCGGGGGTGAACAGTGCAGGGGGTCTGATGGCAAAATCTGGGATGTATCAAATCCTTCTGACGGGTCACTTCTGGCCAGGGTATCCCTTGGTTCGGATGAAGATGTGGACGCAGCCGCTGAAGCCGCGCAGGAGGCCTTTCGCAGGTGGTCACTGATGGACCCGCGGGAAAGGGCTGTCGTGCTGCACAGGCTGGCTGATTTGATGGAGAGGG
This sequence comes from uncultured Acidobacteriota bacterium, assembly GCA_964579015.1. Taxonomy (GTDB): domain Bacteria; phylum Acidobacteriota; class UBA6911; order RPQK01; family JAPXNP01. The sequence goes on from CAZOGT010000396.1 coordinate 825, forward strand.
ATTCCGATACACTTGCCCAGCTGGAAAGCCTGGATGTGGGTAAGGCCCTGGTCAATGCAGAAGGTTTCGATATCCCGTTTGGCATTGAATGCGTTCGTTATTTTGCCGACCTTTCCACTCGTATCGATTACAGCGTCCCTCTCCCGGTAAAGAACATTGAGGCACGCTCCATCAAGGTGCCATACGGCGTATGCGGTTTCATATTTCCATGGAACTTTCCGTTTGACCTGTTTCAATGGGGGGTGATGCCGGCCCTGGCCGCCGGAAACACGGTTGTGGTCAAGCCTTCCGAACTTACTCCCCTGACCACCCTTTACATGGCCGGACTGGCTGAGGAAGCGGGGATTCCGGCCGGCGTGATCAATGTGGTGGTTGGTACGGGCCCGGTGGTCGGAGAAGCCCTGGCCAGGCATCCCCTGGTCAGGAGGATGTCATTTACCGGGTCTCCGGAGGTAGGGAAACTGGTCGGAGGAATATGCGGCGAACGGCTTATCCCCTGCAAGCTGGAACTGGGAGGCAAGGGTGCTGCCGTGGTGTTTGACGACACTGACGTGGAGTCAACAGCAGCCGTGCTTGCCGGGGCGATTACCCTGAATACCGGACAGGTATGCTGTACCGCCACCCGCTGGATCATTCATGAAAATATTTTTGACGAGTTTGTTGAAAAGGTGAAAGCAGCCCTGGAAAAAGTAAAGATAGGCCCGGGAATTGAACGCTCGACCGAGATGGGTCCGGTAGTCAGCAGGGCCCAGCAGGAACGGATCCTTGGTTATTATGAAAAAGGGGTGCAACAGGGAGCCAGTGTGCTTCTTGGCGGCAACCTGGTTGAAGTAGAAGGCGTTTCAGGAGGGTACTATGTCAAACCCCATCTCCTGGAAGGCGAACCGGAAAATATCTGCTTCCGGGAGGAGGTCTTCGGTCCCACCGCATTCCTGACCAGGTTCAAGGAAGAGAAAGATGCCATTCGAATGGTGAACAGCCTGGCCTATGGCCTGGCCAACAGCGTTTGGACCGCCGACCTGAAACGGGCGGAAAGAGTAGCCCGGCAGATGGTCTCAGGAAACAGCTGGATTAATTCCCACAACGTCTTTGCTTACGGGCTCCCTTATGGAGGATGCAACCTGAGCGGGGTGGGAGGCGGTGTCAACTCGCCGGAAACCCTGCTGGATTACCTGCGCAGCCAGACCATTGCCAGGCCGCTGTGATGAATGTCGGCGGAGTTATTTATTTCCTGAACTAACCGGGAAGACTGTTTTATGTTGAGAAAATCCAATCTGAATACGCGGTTCAGGGTAAGGGAAGTAAACATCCGGGAATGCCCGGTGGTTTTCAGGCTGCCCTTTAAATTTTGAGCTACCACCCTTACCGGGGAACCACAGATACTCCTTGACCTGGTAATTGAGCTGGAGGACCGGACCTTCAGCCGGGGCAGGTCAGCTGAAACCCTGGTGCCCAAGTGGTTTGACAGGAATCCCGGACTGACCGATGAGGATAATTTCAATCAGCTCCGGACCTCTGTTGAAATTGCTTCCTCCCTCTATCGGTCCGCGTCTTTTGCGACGGCTACCACTATGTGAAGGGCATGAGCGGAGCGCCGCTGCGGGAGCAGGAGGAATTTTTCAGCAAATACCCCGGGCTGTATGTTTGAGACATGGGTTTTATCCGCCTGGATATTCAGGATGGGAAACTGGATCTTACCTCCCTGGACTGCCCTGGTTTTGCCAGTTGAAGTGGCATAAGCAGGATGCTTATGCCGCAAGGATAGGTGTGCGGGCGACAAGAGGCAGGTTTTGTATCCCGCGGCATTTCACGAAGATGTACTGATCAATTGATTTTGTCTTACCCTTCGGCGCCGGGGCCGGGATTGATCAGGATTTCGGATTCCCCCCCCCCCGCAAAATCCGGGGGGCCGGAGGGCCACA
>CAZOGT010000397.1:0-2741 GCA_964579015.1 uncultured Acidobacteriota bacterium
ATGATCTCGGTGTCCGTTTCCGTTTAATTGATTTCTGATTTCAAGTCGGTGGTAAACCGGTGAATATCCCACTCTCCGGCAAACTTTACAGCCCGTTCCTTCGATCGGGAGAAAACGTTCATGATTCGGTGTCGGCTCTGGTACTTATGCAGGGTCATGGTATAGAACATGCCGATGAGCCCTGTCCCGAGCAGTGAAATCTTGTGGCCGGAATTCATATTGTCCTCCTGTGCTTAAATCTCTTATTCGTATAGTTCCAGTCTTCTTCGTCAAGGCCCCCCGAATTCAGGGGATGGTTACAACCAGAGCCTCACACCATTTCTGTACTTCAATGCCTGCTCCTCCAATGTCCGCCGTTACTACCATCGTGCCGGTTTTGGGGGCTTCCCTCTGGGCAACCGAGAGCGTGAAGGCGGCTTCCCCCTCCTCGAGCGAATCGAGAGTGACATCCATCCAGGCAGGTTCTGCACTGAGGCCTTCTGGAGTATTGAGCGTCACCCTGAAGGTGCGGGTGTCCGGGGAATGGTTGAATATCCTGACCTCGGCTTCGGCAGGCTCCCCCTCCCGCAGCTCCAGCCGGTAGGGATGGAACCGGGCCCACTGTTCATCGATGCCGTAATTGGGATCGTCCCAGGGAAACAGTTCTTGAAGGAGTGCCTGCCGCTTACGCAGGGTCTCCTCCATCAGGCCTATCTGGGCTGGGGTAAAGGCAAACGGCTCTACTATGTGCTGGTTGATCAGTAAGGTGCCGGCTGGAACCTCCTTTAGCAAGTCCAGGCAAAAGAGGTATCCGAATTCGTCATGGAGCAGGTTGCGGTTGAGCAGGCAGTAGTCGTCAATTCCGGAGGGGGAGAAGGAATCGCCGATGAAGAAAACAGTTTCGCCTCCATCTTTCTTCACCAGCAGGGCGTCATGGGATATGGTCTGTCCCGGAAAATAGAAGAATTCAAATTCGTATTCTTTCCATTTCATTTTGTAGCGGTCTTTGACGGAACGGATATCCGGAATGGGGTTTCCGGTCATCGCCGGCAGCCGATAGGCTTCCGGGTGAGCGAGGATGTCGGCCGATTTTTCGGTTGCATAGACCGGGCAGGAAAAAGCCTCGGCGGCCCGGGCTGCGAATTCGGTATGGTCATCGTGGTAGTGGGTGATAAAAAGGCCGTCTATTGATTTGATGATCCCTTCATCCTGCATCCTCTTTACTTCATCGAAGATCGCTTCCGATCCGCAGTCCACCAGGAAGGCCGAACGGTCTTCGGATATTATCAGCCGGGTATTCCTGATCACCTTTATCCATTCGGGGGGCTGGTCCAGGATGGTCTCAGCCCAGGGCATCCACTCGACATCTCCTGATACCCTGGCCCGCTTTGCCAGGGTGTCGTAGTCATCCTTGAAATACCACCGGCCGGCGTTAATTGCCAGGTAGTTGGCGTATACCTTCCTGAGACGTGAGGTGAGCAGATCGATGGCCTGGCCGGGATTATCGATGACCGGTCCTCTTGCCGGGATCAGCAGGTCGCATTGCGACGATTTGATTTTCTCCAGGCTCACCAGCAGGGGGCCGATCCTCCCGGCATAACCGTGGTATCCCCTGATCCTGGTCCCGGGTACCGCGTCCTGCAGGCTGTAAAGATCAAACAGCCTGCCGTCGCCATAAACCAGGTCCCCGGTGAACCCAATCCTTTTTCCATCCATTTCCAGCAGGTAGGTAACGGCATTCCTCGAATATCCGGGGGTCTCCAGGACCTCGAAAGAGAGTCCCTCCCAGGACACCCTGTCTCCCTCTTTCACTGCCTTGCCTGGTGCCAGGTCAATAGCGGGGCGCCTGGTCGTCTGCTGGTCGTAGTCGTGGTACTGGCCGGTCTCTGACATCTCCTCCCAGTAGGCCTTTCCTCCATACCCGTAATCCGGGTCCGCCGGGGGACCGATGACTTCTGTTCCGGAGAGGTCTGCTTCCATGGCGGGCCCCAGCAGATCCCGGCGGAAATGGGTGAGGAGGAGTTTTTGGGAATTCTCAGCCTCTCCCGGCAGTGGACCGTAAACTGTAAGCCGGGAGCCATTCCTTTCGATGGAAACCAGGTTTCCCGGCCCTCTCTGCAGCTCCACTCCAGCCAGCGGCGTTTCAGTCAGGCTTCCAGCCTCCTGGCATCCTGGAAAACCCACCAGAAAAAGGATTAAGGCCGATAAAAGGGCAGAGAGTTTATGGTTTTTCATCATTTAATATCCCGTCGTAAAGCCCACATGCCATATAGAATCAAACAGTAACCCAGCGGTATCCGCAGCCCTGCGGAAGGGGCTCAACCTCGTAACCGGGGAAGGCTTCCCGCAGTTTCCTGTTCAGTGACCTCATGCCGAATTCTTCACTGGTCCCGTGATTGATTACGATCAAGGGAAGCCCGGTGTCCTCGGCGAAGGTAGTCTGGGTCCAGGTTCTGATGGTGTCATCGATTCCGATGTGTAAAACAGCCTCGAGGTAGGCTTTCTTTCCGGCTTCCGTCTGTCTGGTGTATTCCGGGTTCTCGGCGTCGAGGTCCCAGTGGGAATAGAAGGCCGGTTCATGCACGACCAGGGTGTTGATGCCCTTGTCCGCTGCTTTTCTTAAGGTTTTCCAGTAAGGCATCCAGGCGGTGCCGATTTTTTTCACCTCCGTCCCGGGATCACCGATAACCACCCGGTCAACCGAGGGTTCCTTAACCTGGCACAGGGAGCGCAGGTATTGATTGATATCTGCCGCGGTGAGC
>CAZOGT010000398.1:0-2722 GCA_964579015.1 uncultured Acidobacteriota bacterium
TATCCCTGATGAAATTTCTTCGATTGGTCTTTTTCAATGTTCAACTCCCTTATCTTCAAAAATTATCGCCCTTCTTCACAACACATAAAAGCCTGGATGCAAGCCGGAACACGGGTTTCCCCCTGATTCGCACACTATTGGTTTAAAATATGCGTCCGGTACTTCATGAACACCCATGCCGCAGGCCGGCAGGGGCTGGCAGCGGACAGAACAGACCAATGAGCAAAAACATATTCAGACAGGCCGGTATCCTGTTGATAGCATCTTCAGTCTTCCTGGTTATCGCCGCAGACCGTTTTTTCATCGCTTCAGCTGAAATCAAATCCTTCCCCGGGTATCTCCTCGAGGCTTCCCGGGATGACATCTCATCCTTCAGCCCCTCATTGGCCTCAAGGATTTTTTTCAGAAATGAAACCCGTGCAAACATGGCTGCAATTCAGGCCGTCAGCGGCACCGGAGATCCCGGGGGAGAAAGCATTTCTCCTTCCATGCGGGAACATTTGAGCCAGTCGCTGCCCATTACCCTCCTGATGTACCGGGCGCTTTCTGCCTCGGATTTTGTTGCCTGCCGGAGCCTCGCAGGCCTTTGGGCAGGCTCTCCAGCCGGGCTTTTTGCCGGCGCAGTGTTACTGGAGGAAGGTTCAGCCGCCGGCTCCCGCGAAGTCTGGGAAACCCTGCCGACAGCGGATCAGAACTCCTGGCTGGGCAAAAGAATCCTGAGGCAGCTCCTCCTGGCTGAAACCGACGAGGGCAACCCGGTCCTGCCCGTCTTTGACCGCCGCGGGATTCCGCTGGGAGATTACAGGAACGGAGAACTGGCAATCATTCCTGATTACATTGATGTCCATCTGCCCGGCCGGGCAATGGCGGAGTCGATAAAAGGTGAACTGGTCCGTCCACTGAGGGGGGTCCGGACATCAATCGACCTGGAAATCCAGGAAGCGGCCAGGGACGCACTGGAAGGATACCGGGGCAGCATCGTGATAATGGATCCCCATACCGGGGAAATCCTTGCCGCGGTCTCCGATCCCCGCACCCTTCGCGGCGACGATTCCGCCCCTTTCCGGCAGCAGTATGAACCGGCATCGATTTCCAAGCTCTTCACCACCAGTGCCGCCCTGCGGGCCGGGATGGATGTGGACGAGTTCATGGCGGATATTATCTGCAGCGGGGGCAAACGATACAGCGGAGAAATTCTCTGGTGCTCCTTCCGAAGCGGCAGGCTGGAAAGCATGGCCCGGGCGATGTCGCACAGCTGCAATATCGGCTTTGCCGACCTGGGAATCGCGGCCGGGAGAAAAGCCGTTATCGACGAGCTCCAAATCTTCGGGTTTGACAGACCGGTATCCGGGCCTTTTCATTTCGGAAAAATTATCGGCAGGACCGGCAATGACCGGCAGCTGGCGGACCTTTCCATCGGCCTTGAGGAAACAACCATAACCCCTCTACACGGGGCTCTGGCCGCGGCCGTATTCGCAAACGGCGGAATCATGCCGGAGCCGGGGCTCATTTCAGCTTATGACGGGTTCCTGGGGCTCTCCCCCAGAGAGGCATCAAGGCCCCCCGGGAGCTGGATAATAACTGATCAGGATCACCTCCACATTATTGAAAGCGCCATGCGTGAAGTAGCGGACAACGGAACAGGGCGCGGACTGTCCCACGACGGGTTCTCCGTTGCCCTTAAAACCGGCACGGGCCGTACCGCGGGCACAGGCTATGTCACCAACTACATCGGGTTCGGGCCTCTGCCTGATCCTTCGATTTCATTCTGCGTCAGGGTTACCCATCAGTCCACGTCTTCTCGGGTCCGCCGGGCAACCAGGGAAGTGATGTCAAGGCTCCTGGAAAAACTCCCTGAGCAAGGCGCCTTCCCTCATTGAAGGCCCGGTAAGAGGCAGGGTTGGAGGGCGCCGCGCCCCGGGGTTCGTTTTGACATCGGAACCCCGGGGCCGTCTCCCAGGATGCTAGATAGCAGGGGTAATTACAATGCTGCGGAAAGAAATCGGGCCATGGTCACCCTGGATGAAAATGGGGCCGGGTTCGCCTTCGTTGGCATCCAGCGCCCCGCCGGTAATTCCGGGGATCTCCTGGTTGTCAATCACGGTCTTTTCATTCAGGACAATGGTCACGTACCTGCCGAGCAGGGTAATGTCCATGCTCTGCCATTCTCCGGCTTCCCTGACAGCATGCTCTGAAGGGGTGATGAAGCCGTAAACGCCGGCGGTGTTCCGGTTGCCGGGCTCTTCCAGTCCGAAATCATCAAGGATCTGGACTTCATGACGGCCCCTCAGGTAGATTCCGCTGTTGCTGCCTTCCGGATACTTGTACTCTATGTGAAGCTTGAAATTCATGAAGGTCTGATCCGAGATCAAACCGGTACCCTCTCCTACGTCACCTTCCTTAACTACATCGTTGACAAGAATTCCGTCAACGACCTTCCAGAACTCATCCTGTTCAGGATCCATCAGGTGCCATCCGTCAAGGCTCTCGCCATTGAACAGTTCCACGGGCTCACCCCATTCCACTGTTGCAGGGGCATCCAGTGCGGGAGCTTTCACTGCGGTCCATACCAGTTCAACCCCTTCAGGCGCATTGGCGTTGGTGGTTCCGGAAAGCATTCCGTCAGCCAGTGTTCCGGTAAAGGTCAAATCAGAGTCCATCTGCTCATACTGGGTGGGCAGGCTGAAGGTGAGGACAGCTCCCTGGACAGTGATATTCGGGA
>CAZOGT010000399.1:0-2713 GCA_964579015.1 uncultured Acidobacteriota bacterium
GTACGGTTCGGAGGGAGGGGCGGCACAACTCAATGCGCTGTCCCTACCCCTATCAATCGTCAATTGTCGGGAGTCGTTTTTTCAATATGGATGCCGTTCAGGACCGCTTTTCTGCTTCCGCTGCCGGGTGCCAGCGATATCCTGAGGAGACTGTCCCCGAGCGTTACCGCCGGGATACTGATCGAGGTTTCCCTCATGCTGCCCCCTGTTTCCCTCCGGATATCCATTTTTTCGCGAATTGTTCTGCCCTGGACCCGGACATCAAACACCCGTTCTCCCGGAAGGACCTTATCATCCAGTTCGGCAAAATAGAGGGTTACCGCGTACTCCATTCCCCCCTGGTTTTCAGCCGAGAGCTGGATTTCCATGTCGGTCACGCCTTCCAGGCAGGATGCGGAAACCCACGGACTGCCTCCTTCGGCTATACCGAGGGAGTTGCGGGTCACTTTTTTTACCTCCTCCGGGAAGGCCATGGTTACGGGAATCTCGGGTGATGGGCCTCCAACGCTCGGAAAGTCGAGCCAGAGCGTCCCATCATCTCCCATCCGGTCTCCAGGCGCCCCGAGGTTAAGGCCCAGCCTCCGCACGTCTGCCCCCGTCCAGTCAAAGTCATTGGTGGTCCAGTACTCCATTTCAGGCATGTGTACCAGTGCCAGGGATGTCTGGTTCTGGTAACTGCATGAGCAGGTGCGGGTGTAGTCCGGTGCGTTCAAGACCCCGTTTGCGGCAATCATGTTGGAAGTGCATCCCGATTTGAACCCCCCGAAGTTCCCGGTACCTCCCTTGTTATCAAGATCATAGAACCCGGCAGCGGCTGAGCGGAAGGAAAGGAGGTGTTCGCTGGCTATATTGTAGTTGCATCCATATTCCCTGGTGTAGGTCCATTCCTGCTCCTCCCCGGTGATCGGATTAACTCTCACCAGGGGCTCACCTGTCATGAGGTTGAATCCCCGGTTTTCAACAATGATCCGGTCCCCATGGATTATCGGAGGATTGGCATACTTCAATTCCCGGTCCCAGAGAATTTTCCCGGTTGCGGCATCGTGGACGATCATGCGGGTACCCTCTTCTCCGGAGATCATGTCACGGGAAGGGCGGGTCGACTGCAGCAGCAGGTCATGCTCTTCTGAATAACCGAGCCAGGATCCGAACACATCTTTTTCCCTGCTCCATATTATTTCTCCGCTGCCTGGATCAAGGGCCATTAACACTGAATGCTGGGAGATATTGATTCCTCTCCTGCTCAGGGTATTCTTCATGGCTGGAGGAACGGCATCGATCAGGTAGAGCCTGTTGTTCCCGGCGGTTATGGAATTATGGATAAATCCTGATTCAGCGGGCCTGTGCCAGAGGAGCCTTTCCTCGCTGTCATACAGAGCCAGCCCGGCACTTGCCGTGATGTCGTAATCCGTGAACCGTTTCACCCTTCGGTCATTACCGGGGGTGATAGGCTGGAGTCCCGCTGCTTTGGTGGCCGGCGCGCTGACCATTCCGGAATAGGAGGCAAACTCGGTTCCGGCAATCAGCTGTCCTTCATAGATTCCAATGAAGCCGACCCTGGCGTTGGCTTCATTTTTCACGGACTTTTTTATTCGGCCGTCCTTGATATCAATTATGTGGATGTGGGTGCCCTGGGCTACAAAAACCTCTTCCGGAGTCACCACGAAGTTGGTACCCCGGGAATTGGCTCCCGGCAGGTGTTCCTGGTTGTAGTAGTAGTTGGCCAGGGGCAGGTCGGCATAGGACTCGTCATAATACTGGTTAAAGGAACTCAGGGTATCGAATTCCGTCTTCCATACAACCCTTCCGGTATAGACGTCCCGGCACGATATGGAGTCCATCCCCTGGATTATCAGGTTTCCGTCGACCACCTGTTCGGGAGGGCCGTGACCATGGCGGGGAAGCACATCCATGTTGGAATTGCCCCCGAACCAGAGTACTCCAAGGGGAAGCCGGACCAGAGCATCATCTGATTTTACGGTGTTGGCCATGGATCCGTACTGCTGTGTCCAGTTGGCTGAACCCTGGGGAGCGCCGGCCCTCAGATAGTATGAAGCGTTCAGTCCCGAGGCAGGTTCCAGGGAGAGGCCTTCGAAATCAGGCAGTGAAGCTGCTGCAAACAGCCTCGAAGAGCGGGGCGCGGATTCCGTGATCCAGAGGGCTCCCCCGAAAGGCCGCATGGAATGGTGCACCAGTCCGATTGTCCTTTGTGAATCCAGCCCATCCAGAGCCGTATCGTCAACGATGACGCTCAGGGAGGCAAGATAGGGAGGAAGGCCCGCATCAGCGGCGGAGGAACTGATAAAGGTCACTTTCCCGGCCGGGATTCCAGCCAGGTCAAATTTTTCGCGCAGGGCTGAGGCCTTTTCCCGGTCTCCCTCAATGACGATGATGTCTAAAGATGAACGGTGATGGAGAGCAGCCGGAAGCCCTCCGTCTCCGGCCCCGTACACCAGTGCCCAGCCTGACTCCTTCCCGGTGCTGTGAAGTATCCCTTCCGCCAGGCTGAAGGTTTCCGGAGAGACAGTCAATGGTTCAGGATGTTCCCGGTACAGAGTGGGGTTCTCCGCGGAGGCATTGAAGGCGCGGATGGTTCCATCGATCGAAACGGCGAAAAGGCTCTGCTCCGCGGCCAGCAGCCTCTCAACCCCGCCCCTGACAGGGATGAACCCGATGATTTCCGTTTTTCCCGCTGCCTTCGGCTCCAGGACAG
>CAZOGT010000400.1:0-2706 GCA_964579015.1 uncultured Acidobacteriota bacterium
TCCTGCTTCCCTTGACGAATCCCAGCGGGATACGGCAGATGAAGTTGCTTCCTATCCCGACTTCACTCTCGATTTCAATAGTTCCGCCCATCAGTTCAACAAGCTGCTTGGTGACGGCGAGTCCCAGTCCGGTGCCCCCGAATCTCCGGGTGGTCGATTCGTCGGCCTGGGTGAACACCTGGAACATCTTCTTCCGGTTTTCCTCCGAGATCCCGATGCCGGTATCCTTGACTGAAAATTTCAGGGAAACCTTTTCCTCGTTAAACTCCACGCACTCGACGTTAAGGAGGACATCTCCCTCCTCGGTGAACTTGATGGCGTTGCTCATCAGGTTGGTCAGGACCTGCTCCAGCCGGAAGGGATCGCCCTTGACCCGGTCCGGAATATCCGGGCCGAGGTAGGTGTGCAGTTCCACGCCTATCTGGGTCTTCTTGATCTTGGTGACGTTGATGACCTCCTTTATCACATCCTCGATTGAAAACTCTACGTTTTCCAGGTCCAGCCTTCCTGATTCGATTTTGGAGAGGTCGAGGATGTCATTGATCAGCCTCAGGAGCGATTTGGCGACCCTGTCGATTTTCTTGAGGTAGTCAAGCGTAGCCGGGTTGTCGGTGGAATCCTCAGCCAGGTAGCACATGCCGAGGATGGCATTCATGGGTGTCCTGATTTCGTGGCTCATGTTGGCCAGGAACAGGCTCTTGGCCTTTTCGCTGCTTTCCGCGGCCTCCTTGGCCAGGTTGGCCTCGGTACGCATTTTTTCGGCCTGGAAAAGCTTTTTCTGCTGTTCCACGGTTTCAGTTACATCCATTACAATCCCGAAAGCCCTGATCGGACGCTTATCCTTCGAAAGCTCCAGGCGGATGCGTTCCCTTACCGACCTTATCCTTTTCCTCTGGGTTACTATCCGGTAGGAGGTGTTGATTATGGTACTCTTCCCGTCGTGGAGCTTGGGATAGAAGAGCTTCCGGGTGTCATCAGGGTGTGCATGGGCCAGCAGGAATTTGCGGCATGGGGTGACCTCGCCCGGCTCAAACCCGAACATCCGGTACATCTCGTCGGACCAGGCCATGTTGTTTTCTGAAATATCCCATTCCCAGTGCCCCATCCTTGCCAGGTTTTCGGCCTCTTCGTACCTGGTTTCATTGATCTTGAGGATCTTTTCCACGTCGTGGCGCTTAATGATCTGCCAGGCGGAATTGATCAGGACAGTCAGCTGTTTCAGGTCTTCATCATCATAGTCCCCGGATTTGTCGCCTACCCCGACCAGTCCGTGCACCATGTCGGAAGCAATGATCGGGGCTGCCATGAACCTGCGCATCTGGATTTTTCCCCTGGGCATGCTTTCCGGCAGCGGGCATTCAATGCTGATTTCCTTGTTGACCAGCGCCGCCTTGCCGTTTACCAGAATTTTTCCCAGGGTGCTGTCCTTGTCGAGGGTGATCGGATCATTAATTTTTTTTGACCGGGTAAGGGCGAATTCAGGCCCGCAGTTGGAAAGGAAGGAGGCGTGCCTCAGGGAGTCATCCAGGAGCAGGATAAAGCCCTTGGGGCTCTCCGTCAGGGTTGCCGAACTGTCCAGGAGGTATTGCAGCAGGCTCTCCCGGTCATTGACCTCGAATTCGGACATGCCGAGCAGCAGGCCCATCATCTGCGATTTTCTGGTCAGGTCCTTTTCGATCCGCCTTTTTTCCGTTATGTCCTGGATGGTCAGCTGGACAATCATCTTGCCGTTGGAGTTGATGGCGGTAGCGCTGAGGGTCCCGTTGAAAATCGTCCCGTCCAGGCGTTTGAAGCGGAGGTCCTGGGGGGAAGCATCCCCTCCTCCCTTCAGGGTCTCCTCGACAATGTTTTTAATCTGCCGGGATGCCGGAAGATTGTTGCCCCTTTCGCAGACAATCAGGATGCCGGGGGATTTGCCCACCAGGTCCGATTTCCGCGCGGCCCTGAAGAGTCCGGCGGCGCTCTGGTTGCACTCTGAAATCCTGTCATCATCAATAAGCAGCAGGGGATTGGAGGTCTGTTCAAAAAGGTTGTAGAACTTTTCGACCAGCGACTTGCGGTTCAGGAGGATCTTCAGCTGCCAGGCAAGAAGCACCACCGACATCAGCCCGAGCAGCAGCAGCACCCCGAGCAGAGCGTAGACAAGGGGGCCGTTCCCGGGGTTAATCAGGCCGATATCTGAAGCCAACAATACCGGATCAGTGTTGATCATCTTCCCACCTGCTGCGGTCTGTCCCTCGAATCAGCCCGCAGGCCGGAACAGTGACGGCAGGGACCCGGCGGTTCCGACTGGAAATCTACTCCATTCGCTTCCATGCTTAGCTTCCCTTACCGGCATTTTTATTGATCTGATTGAGGGTATTGACCCAGGAAATATTTTGTCAATGATCGCATCCCCATATGACTATTTGGAGCGTACAGGCCCCTTCCGGAACAAGGATTTCGGTTTGCCGGCTGATTTATTACTTTTCGGGCTACCGGCTCGTGGGGTTTCAGGAAGCAACTGCTGCAATGGCTCGAGAAAATGTCCGGGAAAATGGAGACGCAGGTCAAGCAGGGATTGAGAGAGGCTGGAAAGAAAAAAATTCGAGGTTTGGATGAAGAGTTCGAAGGCTGAGGTGCTGAATTGAGATGTGAGTCGAGCCGCCGCCTTCGGCTCGACTCACATCTCAGTTCAGGCTTCCAACTTCCTGCTTCGAAATTGCA
>CAZOGT010000401.1:0-2698 GCA_964579015.1 uncultured Acidobacteriota bacterium
TTACGCTCAAAGATCCATTTATTATCTGAAAAATGTTTTCTGGTCAAGGTGGCGAGCATAGGATCTATCCATTCAGGCTGAGCCCTCTCTTTCAGCCGCCTCTTCAGGTCCTGGGGCAGATTGTCTAGAACCCGTAACATTCCCTCACTCCTTCGCCTTCATTTCCTTTTCCATCTCTTTAATCGTTTTGCCAGATAGAACTGACTTGGGTTCCGTGCTCACCGGATTTCTGCGCCTATCGGCTTCATCGTCCTTCATCTTCTTGAAAATCCATTCTTTGCTTCCTTTTTTACCGGTCCTGATAAGTACGTATCCACCCTTCAGCTTCCTGCCTTCAAGCCAGACTTCAATTTTACCGTCATCAAAGGATTCTCTCATCGATTTTCCATCGGAAACCTTCTGCTGCAGGATATTCTCGTAGATGCCTCCGTCCCATACGATCACGGTGCCTCCCCCATACTGGTCCTCCGGAATCGTCCCTTCAAAATCCAGATAATCCAGGGGGTGGTCCTCAGTATTTATAGCCAGGCGGTTATCCGCAGGATCAGTAGAAGGGCCTTTTGGTATGGCCCACGACTTGAGCGTATTATCGATTTCAATCCTGAAATCATAATGAAGACTACTTGCATCGTGCTGCTGGATCACAAAACGGGACTTGCCACTGGACTTCTTCTTTTTTCCTTCAGGCTCTGTGGTTTTATTGAAATCGCGTTTCTCCTTGTATTCATTGAAACTGTCTTTTTTCATGCAGGTTCCTGATAACTTTTACTTATATTAAGCCGGAAAGGATTCAAAAGCATAGATCGGCATATTTATAGCTGTACAGGCACCAGAAGACAGGGAGAGGGCTTTTCTTTAACAAACTATTCTGCCGTGCTGGGAGGTCGAATGAATTATCCGAGTTCAGGCGTTAAACTGGATGCTGATCAACAGAAGAGGAGGATGGCTCAAACGCTCAAATAAACTGTCCGCGTTTTCAGAGCAGGGCCGCATTATTCAGAAAACAAGACCAGTAGCCTTTCGGGGCCGGAATAGCGGCCCTCTTTTCTTAGAATAATGGCTCTCATTTACCGGGCCCGCAGCCCATTTTGATCCGAATTGCTCACTATTTCAGTTTTTTCCCGGGTTCGATTCGCGGAACTGGTGAGGAAATGTTCTTTTCAGCCTTCTTTTTCTTCTTTTCTTTTTTCTTAGGACTTTTATCTCCCATTAGAAACGCCTCCTCTTTTACAGCCATTCGGCTTTTGACTATATTGTATCAATAATCTTTAGCAGCCATTAGAAGATAACACTATCCCATCAACTCACATTGTGCCTCAGGACAGTTCCCGCCCGGGCCCCGGTGTGCGTGCCCTGGTTAACGGTTATCTTGCCATTGACAATCACATATTCTATCCCGGACGGAAACTGGTGAGGGTTCACAAAGGTGGCGTTATCCATCACTGTTTCCGGATTGAATACAACGATATCCGCGTAGCAGTCTTTCGCCAGCAATCCGCGGTTGGAAAGCCCGAGTTTTTTCGCGGGCATGGAGGTCATTTTTTTAACGGCCGTGGAAAGACTGAAGAGCTTCTCTTCCCTGGCATATTTCCCGAGCACCCGGGGGAAGGTTCCGTAGAAGCGGGGATGAGGTTTGCCTTCGCCCAGTTTCCCGTGGGGAGCCACCGCGTTACCGTCCGATCCAACCATGACAAGGGGCGAAGAGAGTACCTTTTTAAGGTTATCCTCATCCATCCCGAAACCGACGATCTGCACACGGTTTTCCTCTTCGATCAATATGGTGCGAACAAATTCAAGCGGCGATATCTTTGATTCTTCCGCGCAGGCGGAGATGGATTTCCCTTCCCATTTTTTATTCTCTTCTGAAAAGCAGGAGCTTATTACCACCTTGTCCCATCCGCCGATGTTATCTCCCCGTTTTTCAACATACGTCATTATCTTTGGTATCTGGGTTCGATCCTTCAGCCTGGCAAGAAATTCATCAGTATCCCCCTGCAGCGACCAGAGCGGAAGGAAGATTGAAAGGCCGGTCGAATAGGCAATGTACGGATAGCGTTCGGCATTGACCGGCATTCCGGAATCTGAAGCCTCCTGGAGCATCTCGAGTATATGGTCGAGCTTGTGCCAGTTTCCCGGATTGTTGGCTTTCAGGTGCGAAATCTCCAGGGACACCTCAGCCTCCCTGCAGATATCCAGGGCCTCCTGGACGGCCTCCTCGACTGATTCATCCTCACTTCGTATGTGGGTGGCATAGACTCCGTTGTTTCGGGCGACTACCTTGGACAGCTCTACCAGTTCCTCCGTGGACGCATAGCTTCCGGGCGCATACTCCAGGCCGGAGGATAATCCGAAGCTTCCGTTCTCCATGGAAAGCTGCAGGATCTCCCCCATTTTTTTCAGCTGTTTATCTGTTGCCGGGACATCATTCCGCCCGACGACGCAGCTGCGCAGGCGTCCATGCCCGGTGAATGTGGCGTAATTGATCGAGGTTTTCTGCTCTTCCAGCCGTTTTAGAAAACCATCAATGGTTTTCCAGTCAACCGTAATCCCGAATTCCTCCGAAACACTTTCCCCCATATTCTTGAAGTCGGTTTCATTCAAGGGGAAAAGAGAATCTCCGCAGTTGCCCCCGACTTCAGTGGTTACTCCCTGCATGATCTTGCTTTCGGCATTGGAGTTCACAATCAGTCCCAGGTCG
>CAZOGT010000402.1:0-2681 GCA_964579015.1 uncultured Acidobacteriota bacterium
GAAAACACCATTCACCCCGCTCATCTGGGCGGCCATTCCCTCGCCCAGGGACGAGGATGGACCTTCAGTCTTCTCTGTTTTCGCCCCCTCCGCCTCCAGGGACAGGCAGAGGGAGTTGTCCGTCATCCCAAGCCGGAAACGGGCCCTGTTGCCAGGCAGCTCTTCGCCCATCCGGTCTCCGTGGCTGATCGCCTTTAACGGAGCGGATTTCCAGAGTTCCTCATCAGGGCGAAAATCGATTTCAGGTTCCGATGACAGGGGCATCGCCGGAACAGCACGGTCCCGCGCGGCGCTCATGTCAGGCTTCACCTCCTGCATGAAACCGGGCCTCGGCCAGTAATAGGAGACCAGCTCGCGACGGCGCACCAGGATTCCCTGCTCAACAGTCACCCCGATATTCGCGGTTGAAATCCGGCTGAGGCCGGGGTTTACCCTGCTGCCGTGGCGAAACTCCAGGTTCCATTTCCAGCCCGGATCGGAATAGACATCCAGGCCGGAAAAGGGGATGACCATTTCCACAAACCATTTATTTCCCTTGCGGATAACCCCCGTTTCAGTATCGGAGTCCCAGGATGAGAAGAAGAATCCGTCAAGGTACGGGTCAAAATATGCGTCCCAGAGCTTTCCGGCGGGGTTCAAGGCAATCGTATAATGGTAGTCACGGGCATGGGTGATATCATCCGGCAGCCATGGCTTCAGATCGATCTGAATATAGTCGTCACCGGTTATGACTCCGTCATGTTCAGGCATCGAGGCGTTTAGCTCGCCTGTTTCCTCAATCTCCCAGAAAAGGCAGATCTTCTCCTCATCGTAAAGCACCCGGACCGAGACCGGATCGCTCCTGCCTTCCTTATCCTTGAAAGGGGTCACTGCCAGGGCATCCTTCCACTCCTCTTCGGACATCATGCCGTCAGGGTTGATCCGAAGCGGAGAAAAAATCCTCCCGGTCTGGTAAAGCATTTCGCCTGATTCAGACCTGGTGGAAATCAGGCGGTTCCCCCTGACCAGGTTATCCCCTTCGGCATAATGTTTCTGGGCGGAAGCGGAATCCTGGTTTCCGCATGTCAGCATTAGGAAAACAATGGCTGTGTTTCTCAGACTTTTCATGATATTCCCCCTGGATCAACCCTAATATCTCATAGTTTCAGGGTATTCTGGTAGAAATTTACCCCGGGGGAAGTGAACCCGGCGCTGGGAAAATGGAGATAAAGATGAACTCACGGGAAAGAATCGAATCCGCAGTCAACCACAGGTCCACGGACATCCTGCCTGTTGATTTCGGGGGAGGATTCCAGACCGGGATCCATGTAAGTGTTGTCTATCAAATTCGGCAGCGATTGGGCCTGGACCCTCCCGGGACGCCGGTCAAGGTGGTGGATGTCTACCAGATGCTCGGTGAAATCAAGCCTGACCTCAAGGAGGCCCTCGGAATTGATACCGCCTGCCTGCACGGGACCGGAACCATGTTCGGGTTCCCCTCAATCGAATTCAAGGAATGGACTTTTCATGACGGGACGCCGCTCCTGGTACCCGTTGACTTCAACACAGAATATGAGCCCAACGGAGACCTCCTCCAGTACCCCGGAGGCGACAGGAGCGCGGCCCCCAGCGGACGAATGCCTCCCGGGGGAAGTTTTTTTGACGCCATAGTCCGCCAGGAACCGCTGGACGAGGAACACCTGGACCCTGCGGACAACATGGAGGAATTCGGCCCTGTCAAAGATGACGAGCTTGCGCATTACGGCCGCCTGGCAAAGCGCCTCCATGAAGAAACAGAGAAGGCCCTCTTCTGCACCTTCAGCGGTCTTACATTCGGGGATATCGCCCTGGTTCCCGCCCCGTTTCTGAAAAGGCCAAGGGGTATCCGCGACCTGGAGGAGTGGTACATAAGCACGGTAACCAGGCCGGACTACATCAGGGAGGTCTTTTCCTTCCAGGCTGAAATTGCGGTTGAGAACCTGGAAAAGCTCTACCGGGCGGTTGGCGACAGGGTAACGGTCATCCAGACCAACGGCACCGACTTCGGCACCCAGAACGGCCCCTTCTGCTCACCTGACACCTACCGGCAACTCTATCTTCCTTACCAGAAAAAGGTAAACGGATGGATACACGACCATACTCCCTGGAAGACCTTGATGCACTGCTGCGGAGGAATCAGACCCCTTCTGCCCATGATAGTGGAGGCAGAGTTTGACATTCTGAACCCGGTCCAGTGCTCAGCCGAGGGCATGGACCCGGGGGAATTGAAAAGGGATTTCGGGAAAGACCTGGTCTTCTGGGGCGGTGGAGTCGACACCCAGCACACCCTTCCCTTCGGGAGGCCTGGGCAGGTCAGGGAAGAGGTGCGGGAAAGGATTGAAATCCTCGGGGAAGGAGGAGGATTCGTTTTCTCGACAATCCACAATATTGTCGCCAACTGCCCGATCGAAAACGTAATGGCCATGTTCGATACGATCAGAGAATTTCGATAGAGGCCGCATTTCTCGCCATCTTGCTGCTGCGGCTCGCTCGTCGTAGCCGGAAACTGCCAGTTTCCTGTGCCGCTACCGCGGCACGTGCCGAGATCCCAGGAAAATGGAGGGTTCCATTGAACACGGTCCCCGACATCGTCGGGGACAGGTCCGAGGGATCGGACCTGCCACTTATGGAAATGCCAATTTCGAATGGCGAATGGCAAATTT
>CAZOGT010000403.1:0-2679 GCA_964579015.1 uncultured Acidobacteriota bacterium
ACGTACTGTCAAGTACGCCTCCGGTGGCCTCGGTCGCAAGCCTTGTCAGTACGGCGTCTTTGCCGCCTCGCTACGAAAACCGGTGAGAAATGTGGGTTAACCCGCATGCATATTCAGAATTCGGGCCGGCAGGCCTTCAGATTTCCCATGCCCTCCGCGTGCCGGCAGCCGAACTTTTCAGCCCTTAATGAGAAACTGTCAACGAACTTAATTTAACCAGCCGGAAATGTCGGCCGCTGCGGCAGTTGATGAGAGGAATATCCCGGCCGAATGAAGATGAGGTGAAGATGGTTGAGCGAAAGATCCCTGTAGCGGTTGTCGGTGTCGGCAGCCTGGGCCAGCATCATGCGCGCATTTATTCCGAGATGCCCGGTGCTGAATTGGTGGCGGTGGTGGATAGGGATGCTGCAAGGGCTGAGGAGATTGCCGCCCGCTGCAACTGTATCCCCCTGACTGATATCGGAAATATTCCGGAGGAAGTGGAGGCGGTCAGCATCGCCGTTCCCACGGCTGCACATTGTGATGTCGGCCTTGAACTGCTCGGCAGGGGGGTTAATGTCCTGGTGGAGAAACCGATCGCAGCTTCACTGGATGATGCTGAAAAGCTGGTGAGCCGCGCAGCCGCGGAAAACCGGATTATCCATGTAGGCCACACCGAAAGATTCAATCCCATCATGGTCTCGGTCCGCCCTTATGTGAACCGTCCAAGATTTTTTGAGGCCCACAGGCTGGGCGTTTTTGTCGGAAGGAGCCTGGATATTGATGTGGTGCTGGACCTGATGATTCATGACATAGACCTGATACTTTCCTTTGTCAACGAGCCCGTAAAGGAGGTAAAGGCGGTGGGGATTCCAATCCTTACTCCCAAAGTCGACATCGCCAATGCCAGGATCGAGTTTGAGGACGGATGCGTGGCAAACCTGACCGCAAGCCGCGTCTCAAGGGACCGGACGCGCAAGTTCAGGATTTTTCAGCTTAATGATTATATTTCCCTCGATTTTCAGAACAGAAACGCGGAGATGTATTCCCTGGAAGAGAGGGGAGGGAAGAGGCAGATCGTCGCCAGGGATCCGGAGATAAAAGAAGGAGAGCCCCTCAAGATGGAACTGGAAGCTTTCCTGGCAACCATCAGGGGTGAGACAGTGCCCGGAGCGTGCCCGGGAGACCAGGGAAAGAAATCCCTGGAGCTGGCATTGCAGATTGTCGACCAGATTAATTGAGGCCCGGGACTGAAGGGCCCGGGTTTATCCTTGAATTGATCCGGGGGATGCCGACATGATGGGACTAACACATACTGGAGAGAAAGCTTGATCAGAAGACCTGTTTTTTTCGCTCTGTTCCTGGCCATTCTCATTTTCCCGGGTTGCGGGGGCGGACCCAAGGTCGCCGACCAGCAACCCCGGGCAAAAAGTGGACCCGGGGCGGGGGCAGCCGGAGAAGGGAAGCAGGAGTCCTATGCCCAGCCGACAATAAGGATACTCCTGAAACGGCAGTTCCAGACTACGGACGTGTCAAATTCCGGTTACGGCCCGGAAGCCCGGTTCCGGGTGATCGGGGGAATGGTGGAACTCTCCCGGAAAAAGGGCTCCCGGTGGATTGTCGATGACAGCCGGACCGGGTTTCGCCTCTATCCTGAAAAGGGAAGGCTTCTCGGCTATGAAAATGGTTTCTACCGGGGAATAATCGACGTTTTTATTAATCCGCTGGGTGTGCCGGTGGTTGTCAATGAGGTGGGGCTGGAAGATTACCTGAAGAGCGTTGTCCCCAATGAAATGGGACCTGTGGCCTACCCCCGGATTGAAGCTCTCAAGTCCCAGGCCGTGGCCGCCCGTACCTTTGCTGTCAGGGAACTGGACCGGAACGCAGTTCACGGGTTCGACATCTATAATGATTCCAGGGCCCAGAATTATCGGGGGACCTCCAGCGAACATGTTCTTTCCAGCCGGGCGGTTGAGGAAACCTCCGGGATTATCGCCGTGCATGGCGGAAAACCGATCCTGGCAATGTATTCTTCCACCTGCGGAGGAAAGACCGAGGCCTACCACAATATTTTCAAAGGCCCTGCTTTGCCGTATCTTACCGGGGGAGTGGATTGTGACGATTCCGTTTCCCCTTATCACCGCTGGGCGGAAACCTTTCAGATCAATGATATCCGGGGGAGCCTTGATGCCTATGCCGGTGTAGGCAGGATTAGTTCCCTGGAGAAATTGCGGATGAGTCCTTCCGGCAGAACCATTTCCATGAGGTTTTCAGGTGAAAATGGCGCAAAGGTGCTGGAAGGTAATGATCTCCGCTTCGCCCTGGGCCTCCGCAGCAACCACATAGATACCCTGGAGGTTTCCAGGAGTGCCGACGGGTTCATCTCTGCCATTGCAGTCACCGGGCGGGGATGGGGGCATGGTGTCGGTCTCTGCCAGATCGGGGCCGTTACCATGGCCGGAAAAGGCAAAAGGTATGATGAGATCCTGCACCACTACTACCAGGATATTGAACTGGTAAAATGGAATGGCAGGATCAGGTATCCATGCCGTTTTCCTGTTTTTGGATGACGGTTTCCGCGCCCGCTTCCCCGACATTAGAGTATTCGCCTTCTCCGGAATGAAACCGATGATCACTGAAAAAGACAGAGAATCAGCTTTGATGGTCTGCATTCTAGGCCCTACGTCCGGCTGAAAGATA
>CAZOGT010000404.1:0-2674 GCA_964579015.1 uncultured Acidobacteriota bacterium
CATGAGCATCCTGCTCATGGGAACGGAGCATCCTGCTACGGTAGAGGCAAGGGGACATCATAAGCTTGAAGCTTATGCCACGATAGCTTATGCCACGCAGAGTGGCTGGAGCATCCTGCTCCAGAAAAGAGCGGCACCGGCCCTTCTCTGTTCCCTGTCAATTTGGCAGGGGCCCCTGGTTTCCGGTAATATTAAACCCTTCACCAATAAAAAGGAGTTGGTATGAGTTTGTTCAGCAATAAAGTCAAGGAAGAAGATGTCCTGAAGGCCCTTGGGGCGATAATTGACCCTGATCTGAAGAAGGACGTGGTCAGCCTCGGGATGATTCGGGACATAAAGATAGACGACGGAAACGTTTCTTTCAGGTTTGTCCTGACTACTCCGGCCTGTCCGGTCAAGGACCAGTTCAAGGAGGAGGCAAGGAAGATTGTGTCCGGACTGGAGGGGGTGCGGAGTGTTGAAATAGAGATGGATTCCGAGGTTCCCCGGCAGAAAAGCGTTCCCGAACGGAAGGCGATAGAAGGTGTTGCCAACATCATTGCCGTTACCTCCGGCAAAGGGGGCGTCGGCAAGTCAACTGTTTCAGTCAACCTGGCCTGTGCCCTGGCCCTTGAAGGCGCCCGTACCGGGCTGATCGACTGTGACATTTACGGGCCTAATGTGCCGATGATGATGGGCAACAGCAGCCAGCTCCAGGGCCGGGGAAAGATGATCCTCCCCCTTGAAGCCCATGGGGTCAAGTTCATGTCCATGGGGCTTCTGGCCAGGGATGACACTCCTCTGATCTGGAGAGGCCCGATGCTCCACGGAGTGCTTCAGCAGATGCTCTACCAGGTCGAGTGGGGGGAACTTGATTACCTGATTGCCGACCTGCCTCCCGGCACCGGGGACGTCCAGATCACCATGACCCAGTCAGTGCCTCTTTCCGGAGGGGTTGTTGTCACCACCCCCCAGGATGTGGCCTTGTCGGATGCCCGCAAGGGCGTGGTGATGCTGCAGCAGGTGAATGTCGATGTCCTCGGGATCATTGAGAACATGAGCTACTTTGTCTGCCCTTCCTGTGGTGAAAGAGTCGAGATTTTCGATCACGGCGGCGGAGAGAAAACCAGCAGGATGTTCAAGGTTCCGTTCCTGGGCGGAATCCCCCTGGAAACCGAGATCCGCAAATGCGGAGACAAGGGGATCCCGGTGGTGATCGATGACCCCCAAAGCCCTGCTTCGCAGGCCTTCAGGGCGATTGCCCGCACCCTGGCGGCTGAAGTGTCCAAGTCCAGTTTTCAGGTCCTGGATAATAACTGAGATATGTAAACAACAGCTGCCTCCAGGAGGAATTGAAGCTGAAACGCCGGAGCTTCCCTGGAGTGATTTTGCAGCGTACCCTTCGATAAATGGAGACTTTTACCGTATGGCAAAGAAGATAGTGGTGTTGCCTGGAGACGGAATCGGGCGGGAGGTGATGGAAGGGGCCCTGGCAGTCCTCAAAAAATGCGGGGCAATCCATGCCCTGGATTTTGAGTTTGAGGAATTCAAGGTGGGCGGAGCCGCAATTGATGAATATGGGCAGCCTCTCCCGGATTTCGTGGTGGAGAGCTGCCTGCAGGCCGATGCCGTGATGCTGGGAGCCGTCGGGGACCCCAGGCATGATGATAATCCTCCCCACCTGAGGCCTGAGAGGGCCCTGCTGGGGCTGCGCAAGGCCCTGGGCCTCTTTGCCAATCTTCGCCCGATTATCGCGTTCGATGAATTGCTGGATTCCTCCACCCTGAAGCGGGAGGTGGTGGAAGGCGTGGACATCCTGATTGTCCGTGAACTCACGGGAGGCATCTATTTCGGTGAGCCGCGGGGATTCGAGACGACAGATAAGGGAAGGTCAGCCTACAACACCGAGATCCACTTTGACTATGAAGTGGAGCGGATCTCCAGGGTAGCCTTTGATTCGGCCAGGCTCAGGAAGAGGAAGGTCACCAGCGTAGATAAATCGAATGTGCTGGAAAGCTCCCAGATCTGGAGGACCGTGGTGGAAGAGGTTCACGAGGAATACCGTTCCGTGGAGCTGGAGCATGTGCTCATCGACAACTGTGCCATGCAGCTGATAACCCGCCCGAGAGAGTTCGATGTGCTCCTGGCCAGCAATATCTTCGGGGACATCCTGAGCGATGAGGCCGCGATGCTGACCGGTTCCATCGGGATGCTTGCGTCCGCCAGCCTTGGCGAAGAGGGTGATTCCGGCAGGGTCGGCATGTATGAGCCGGTGCATGGGTCCGCTCCTGACATAGCCGGCAAAGACAGGGCCAATCCGCTGGCGACAATCGGTTCGGCAGCCATGCTCTTCCGCTATTCCCTGCAGCGGGATGACATTGCCCGGGAAATCGAATCCGCCGTCAGGCAGGTCATCAGGGACGGGCACCGGACCGGAGACATAGCCCTGCCCGGGGAGAAGGTTATCGGCTGCCGGGAGATGAGCGAAAAGGTCCTGGAACGAATCGGGAGATAGCGCAGGCCGGGGAGCATGCCCCGGTTCCCGGGGACGGGGTATCTGCGAGACCGGGGGTTGACTGTCTTGGCCTTTCGTTTCAGCCGTTCAGGATCCGATTCTACCTTTGCATTCTGAATCTGAATTCCTTGAGTGCGCGCCAGGCCAGCAGGTAAGCGAACCGTGGAATAAAAAGCATTC
>CAZOGT010000405.1:0-2667 GCA_964579015.1 uncultured Acidobacteriota bacterium
CCAGGAAAACGCGGCACGCCGCATCAATTGGAGCGCTGAAGGTGCGACATAAAATATCGGAAAATCAATCCCACAAACACCGTTCGCCGTCCCAAACTATTTCTATGCGGGTCCGGAATCAGGTGTCGCTCTTCCAGAGCTTTTTTCCTGGCAACACGCCCCTACCCAGGGCTCTCCCGAACCTTCGGTCCGGGATCGGCCTGGGCTAAGTCCTGGCGGCACCTCCGGTGCCTGATGCTGCGGGGTATTTGCCGAAAACCTCAACAAAAGAGAAAATGTCACAGGCCCGGAAGGGGGTTGGCAGAACGCTGCCGCTCATTTCTGGAGCATCTTGCTCCAGCCACCTTGCGCGCCGAGCGGAAAAACGAGCGATAAAAGGAAAAAAACCGAATTTTTTCCCCTGTTCCCCTGCAAAAAATTGTGTTAATCTCCCTTGCTATGGCAGAAAATACAGGACCAACATTACAACGTAAACTGGGCGTTTTTAACGCTACAACCATTAACATGTCCAATATGGTGGGTATTGGACCTTTCATCGCCATACCCATAATCCTGGGCACCCTGGGCGGACCTCATTCCTACCTGGCCTGGCTGGTAGGGGTGATTATCGCCATGGCGGACGGGCTGGTTGTCGCTGAACTTGGAGCGGCAATACCCGCATCCGGAGGCACCTATTCCTTCCTGAAGGAAGGGTTCGGGGCCAAAAAATGGGGCAGGATGCTGGCATTCCTCTTCACCTGGCAGCTGCTCTTCGCCGGGCCGCTGGAAATAGCCACCGGAAATATCGGCCTGGTCCAGTACATGAGGGTTTTCTGGCCGTCCCTCACGCCGCTGCAGATGAAGTTCATGGCTGCACTGATCGGTGTCTTCCTGATTTTCGCCCTCTACCGGAAGATTGTAGACATCGCCAGGATCATGGCCGTTCTCTGGACAGTTATGATCATCACCACCGGCTGGGTTATCATAACCGGGATCTTGAATTTTGATCCTGCCGTAGCCTTCAACCTTCCCCCTGACGCCTTCAAGTTTGATTTCGATTTCGTCCAGGGACTGGGACAGGGCTCAGCCAATGTACTCTACCTTTTCCTCGGCTACTACCAGGTATGTTACCTGGGCGGAGAGGTAAAGAATCCGGGACGCACGATCCCGCGGGCAGTGGTATTTTCAATCATCGGCGTAACGATTATTGACGTGCTGATTTCTTTCGGCTTTATCGGAGTAGTGCCCTGGCAGGAAGGCATGAATTCAGAATCCATCGGTTCGGCCTTCATGTCCGCCGTGTACGGAAGCTGGGCCGGTTACACCCTGGCCGGAATGATTGTCATTACGGCGTTTGCCTCCATCTATGCCCTGCTGCTCGGCTATTCCAGGGTCCCCTATGCCGCGGCCCAGGACGGGGTGTTCTTCAAGTCGCTCGGGGTTCTTCATCCCACCAAGGAATTCCCGCACAGGTCCCTCCTCCTGATCGGCGCGGGCGCGATCATCGCCAGCTTCTTTAACCTGGCGGATGTTATTGCAGCCCTGATGGCCGCCAGGATCCTTATCCAGTTCGTGGCCCAGTCGATTGCGGTACTGCTGATACGCAAAAACAGGCCTGATATCGAGAGGCCGTTCAAGATGTGGCTGTTCCCTCTACCGGTAATAGTCTCATTGACCGGCTACCTCTATGTATTCAGTTCCCTCGGGCTGATATTCATCGCCTTCGGCCTGGTCACGCTTCTGACAGGAGTGGTGGTCTACCTGATAATGGCCAAGTTCCAGAAGGAATGGCCGTTCCAGAAACAGGGATAGTCCACTGGATCGCAGGCGGCAGCAGCAGGGGCCGGCTGGCCTGGTCAGCCGGCCCCCCGCCTGTCCCCTCTTAGCGGCAACTTGATGAATACCAAAGCAGCAAGACGTTACAATGCCGGGCTCTGGGTCCTGGAAAAGCTGGTATTCCGCGCCCTGAGAAAGCGCCTCCTGCGCGGGGCTTCCGGGAGCGTCCTGGAAATCGGAATCGGCACCGGAGTCAACCTGGCTTTTTATGACGGCCCGGAATTCATAACCGGCATCGACGCCAGGACCGATCTGCTCCACGGGGTTTCAGACAGGAGCAGTTCCTCTCCGTTTGCCGCCTGCTGCGCAAAGGCGGGCGCCCTGCCCTTTCCCGGAAACAGGTTCGATTTTGTTGTCAGCACCCTGGTTTTCTGCTCGGTGGATGATGTCCCGGCGGCCCTGGAGGAGGTAAAAAGAGTCCTTAAACCAGGGGGGAAGCTGGTCATGATGGAGCACGTGAGAGGCCTCACTCCTATCAGCCGCAGGATCACGGACTGGTTTCATCCGGCATGGTTCGCCCTGCAGGGGGAGTGCCACCTCAACCGCGAAACCGAACAGAGCCTCAGGGACGCGGGGTTCAGGATTAAACACTCCGGAACCCACGGCCGCGGGATAATCCAGCTGCTGGAAGCAGAGCCCCCGGTAAACCGGGGAAATCACAAGCACCAAATCTCAAATCCCAAATAGGGTGATTGCATTCCCCCGGGAGCGGAGATCTCCTGATCTGCATTCCCAATAAACGCAACCGCTCATTTCTGGAGCAGGATGCTCCAGTTACGGGATTGTAGTCGGAAACTGCCAGTTTCCGCTCCCGAAGGGAGGCCGCCCTATTGCCCCGTTCCAGTGAAGACT
>CAZOGT010000406.1:0-2637 GCA_964579015.1 uncultured Acidobacteriota bacterium
AATTGGCATTACCCTGGGGAACACTGAGGTCGTAAACAACCTCATTGGTTCTCAGCCATGCTGAAGCCTTCACGCCAGGCGTATCATCTGCCAAAAAGGAATAATCAACATTTTTATTGACGGGATTGACCCCGGCGAAAAGCTGGACAGCACCTGCTGCCACTAGTACTGCTAGAACCAGTACCACTAAATTTCTTCGCATAGTATCGCTCCTTTCATGTTTTCAAATACAAGCGAAATAATTAATAACTTTCGTGAATAACAAATTAAGGAAAAATTAATTTTCTGAGAAGAAGTCATAACTGACGCCGACTGAAAACTCCCGGCCGGTCTTGTAACTGCGGTAAATCAGGCCTCCCTGGGTATACTCGTGAGCCTCATCGAACAGGTTCCTGGCACTGAACTTAAGGCTCCAGGCAGGGGAAAGGTCTTTCATGTACACGGCGTCAAGCTTGGGATACCCCTGTTCGTAGACATCCGGCATTCCAAGGGCCCCTACGTCAATAATCCGGGAACTATGGTAGTTGAACAAAATCCTCGCCAGGCTCCGGGCCTCCGGGACCTGCCATTCAAGTATTCCGTTCAATACATACCTGGACTGCCCGGAAAGAGGACGGTTCAGGGTTGTCAGCACATTCAGGGATTCCTGGGGGATGGTAACGTTGGAGTCGACAAAAGTGAAATTGAAATTCGTGGAGAAAAAACTGCTCCCGATCGACCCGAGGTTCTTCCTCATGTCCAGTTCAAAACCTGAATTCCTGGCTTTCTCAGCATTGAGGTAGGAGAGCCTCAAGGTTGATGTAGGCTCAAGGAACCGTTCGATAGGGTTGTCGAAATCCTTGTGGAAGAAACTGAGGGATAACAGTTCTGAATTTCCCAGGTACCATTCCCACCTGACATCGTAATTCAGGATTACCGCCCTTACCAGGTCAGGGTTTCCCACTATGCTCAGACCACCGGAAATGTCCGTGAACTCGAACGGAGACATTTCACGGAACTGGGGACGGTTCACGGTCCGGGCAAATGAACCCCTCAGGTTCATTTTGTCATTCAGGCGGTACACCGTGGCTACTGACCCGAGCAGGTCATTATCATTCAACCTGGCCGAAGTGAACGTATCAGGGTTCCCGGGATCAAAAGGATCGAAGGTATCGACCAGCTGGCTGTTGCTTTCAACCCTGATTCCGCCGATGAAACGCCAGTCTCCGATGCTCGAATCAAGCATGCCGTAGCCGGCCCTCGTTATCTGATGGGCTCCATAGGCGTCGCTGCTCCTGGTTGTCTCAGTGAGCTTGAAGTAATCGGGATTGATGTTGTCGGCACCAAGCAGTTCCTCCACCGGTTGCGACAAATCCAGTTCACCTACATTCTGCCCCTGGGCAAACCTGAAACGTCTTGAACTGAACTCCCTCTCCCGGTCCCGGTAGGATGCCCCTACCTTGACATTCAGGGTCATCAGGTCGAGGTTGAAGAATGTGTTCCAGTCAATGGATGGCTCCCACATGCTCTCAGACAGGCCGCTGTCCATGATGAAACCGCTCTGGGGCTCATTGGCAAGGACCATTGAGGAACCACGCTCCTCGTAGGAAGCTTCCCTCATGTTGGGCTCATCAAGGGAAGACCGTGAATAGGTAAGCTTCCATTCAAGAAAGCTGTCATTCAGAAAATCAAAATAGTGCTCTCCCCCGACCTGCCCGGAGTAAATTCCCTCCTCCACATACCGGAGACGCTGATTGTCGACATTTATGTAGTTTTCTCCGTCAAACCCGTTAAAAAACCTGGCTTCATCACTGGTGTCCCTGGTATAAAAATTCCGGAAAATCAGGCGGTTGAAATCACTGAGCTGATAGGCAAGGTTCGCAGTTATCCCCTGCCTGACTGAATATGTGCTGTAATCAAAATCATATTCATGATAGCGCTCAAGCTGGGAACCAAGGCCTACCTGGTAGAAATTCCTCTCCTCCTTCTGGTTGTGAAACTTGTTCGAATAGCTGTAGGCCAGGACCATTCCCAGGTCGCCAAAGGTATTGCCGGCAAATAAATTGAAACCAGTGTCAGGCAGGGCGCTTTTACCTGTAGAAGGGGTCCAGACGTTGGAAAAACTCCGCCCTATTTCCTGGATCTGCTCGGGCGTATACCCGCCCTCGGTAAAGCGGCTGGCCTCGAAAATCCTCCCGCCTGGTACCTGGGAAGGAAGGCTCCTGGCACTTTTCCCGAACCCGAACCAGTCCCAGCCGCTGCCTCCCGGATAGGTCAGGAAATCATCAAAAGTGGTGTTGGTCCCGAAACCCTGGCTCAAGGAAATCTTGAGCGTGGCTTCTGGAGGAAGGTCCTTGGTTTCAGCCCGCACTGTCCCGCCTGAAAATTCTCCCGGCTGATCAGGGGTATATGATTTGTCGGTCCTGACGTTTTCAAGCAGGCTGGCCGGCAGCATGTCCATGGCGATTACTTTCTTGTCGGGCTGGGTAGAAGGAATAACGGAACCGTTGAGCATCGTGCTGGAGTATCGTTCCCCCAGCCCCCTGACAAAAACATACTTGCTGTCGACCACGGTCACGCCCGTCACCCGCTCCATTACGTCCGAAGCCCCGCCTCCCACCAGCTTGCTCATCTCCTGGGAGCCGATGGAATCACTCA
>CAZOGT010000407.1:0-2633 GCA_964579015.1 uncultured Acidobacteriota bacterium
GGCCAGAATATCTTTTTCCAGGGGGGAGTTGCTTTCAACAAGGCCGTAACTTCCGCCTTCGAGAGGGTGATGGGAAAAGAGGTGACTGTCCCTCCTCACCATGAGGTGATGGGTGCCTATGGGGCGGCACTCCTGGCCCTTGATGCCCGTGGAGAGAAGCCATCCAGTTTCAGAGGGTTTGATGCGTCGGAGCTGGAATATGAATTGAACAGTTTCGAGTGTGAGAGGTGTTCGAATCATTGCAGGATAAATCAGGTCATTATCGACAGGGAAGCCACGTTCTATTACGGCAGCCGATGCGATATCTACGACACCCGCGGGGAGAACACCGTAAAGAGGAAGGTGCCTGACTACTATGGCTTGAGGGACAGGCTTCTCCGTGGAATTTACCCTAATTCCATTGAACCGGGGAAAGGATTGGCCAGGATTGGAATACCTTTCTCGATGACAATTTACGAGGATTTTCCTTTCTGGAAAGCCTTTTTCACCGAGCTGGGCTGTGAAGTAGAACTGAGTTCCCCCACCAGCGCTGCCCATATCGATCGGGGCCTGGAAACAGTTGTAGAGGAGACATGCTTTCCGATAAAGGTATTGCACGGCCATCTTCTGGAGCTTATCGATCGGAAGGTGGACTATATCTTTTTACCCTATATGATGGACATGTGGAGCGACAATGCCCGGTTAAAGGAAACCCTGCTCTGCACCTATGTCCAGCAGGCACCCGGGATGGTCAGGACCGCCATCGATTTTAACCGGCATGGCATTAAGATACTTTCTCCAATTGTCAAGCCCTCGGCCGGGCGCCGTTTCCTGACTGCTGAATTGACGGCCGGAATAGGGGCGGAATTGGCCATTGGGAAGAGCAGGGTATCCAGGGCGGTCGATGTTGGACAAAAATACCTTTCCCTGTTTCGCAGCCGCCTGGTTGAAGAAGGAAAAAAAGCCCTGGCCTCAATCGAAGAGGAAGATGATTTTGCGATAGTCACTATCAGCCGCCCGTATAATGGCCCTGACCGGGGAATAAACCTCGATATTCCGGGCAAGTTCAACAGCCTCGGAATAAAAGTAATCCCGATGGATTTTCTGCCTTTGGCTGAAGAAGACATCCAGGAAGAGATTCCCAACATGTACTGGTGGTTCGGGCACCGGGTCCTGGCCGCGGCCAGGATAATCAGGAATAATCCCCGGCTCTATCCGGTATACATCAATAACTTTGCCTGCGGCCCTGATTCATTCCTCCTGCAGTATTTCCTCTACATGATGGGAGGTAAGCCTAGCCTGGTTCTCGAAATAGATGAACATAGTGCGGACGGCGGGATAATGACCAGGGCCGAGGCTTTCATTGACAGCCTTAAGGCTGCTGGGACAAAGAGGACACATGCCCGGGAAAGCAGGGATTTCCCGGTATGCAAGCCGGCTGCTGAGGTGGGCAGAAACATTCTGAAAGCCGGCAAAACCCTTTATCTGCCTTACATTGCTGACCATAATTATGCCCTGGCAGCTGCCATGCAGGCGTATGGAATAGATGCCAGGGTGATGCCGCCTTCAGATAATGAGAGCATGCGCCTGGGCCGCCAATACACCAACAACAAGGAATGCCTTCCCTATATTGTCATTACCGGGGATATTGTCAGGCAAACCCGAAAAAAGGAATTCGATTCTGCCAATTCCGCCTTTTTCATGCCTTCCGCAAATGGGGTCTGCCGTTTGAACCATTATGAATCGATGCAGAGACTGGTCCTCGAACGGCTCGGCCTTCAGGAGGTCGACATCTATGCCCCGGTGGCGGAGAAGGCTGTCATCGATATGGGAAGGGTGAACCGAAGCTTGCCTCTTCATTCGTGGACCGCGGTGGTTGCTGCTGACGTGCTTTTTCAGGCTTTGCTTCAAACCAGGCCATATGAGACGAAAGAAGGCACTGCCAACAAGGTTTATTTCGACGCGAGGGAGGTCCTCTACAATACACTCCGGGAAAAAGGGAATGTGATCAACGCCATGCGCATCGCCCGTGGCATGTTTGACGCAATCAAAGTCGACCGGACCAGGATCAAGCCCAGGATTGGCATCATCGGGGAGTTCTACCTCCGGTGGCATCCGGGAAGCAACAGCCGGATCATTGAACTGATCGAGGAACTGGGGGGAGAGGTGTTGATTCCGGCCATTGCCGAGAACATGCTTCATTTTAACCATGTGGTCCTGAATGAAGCCGGAAGGAAGAATCGTCACATGGAATGGCTGACCACTTACCTTTCCGATCGATGGCAGATATTTCAGGAACGCCGCGTCTATGAGCCTTTCAGTGATTTCCTTGAAGTTTATCCAGTACCAGGCGTCCAGGAGCTTGAAGAGTTGGCCCAGCCCTATGTCGATGAAATAATCGAAAACGAAATCAGCATTTCCACCGGAAAAGCAAGGTGGCTTCTGGAAGAAAAACACGCTCAGGGAATTATGAACCTGATTCCATTCACCTGCCTTCTCGGCACCCCGATTGCCGCATATATGAAATCGCTGAAGGAGGATTACCCCGATGTGGCGATTACAACCTTCAAGTTTGACGGGGCGGAAGATGTAAATATCAGGACCCGGCTGGAAGCCTTCATGCACCAGGCCTCCTACTATTCCAATGCCCGGAA
>CAZOGT010000408.1:0-2622 GCA_964579015.1 uncultured Acidobacteriota bacterium
GAGAAGTTCTGTTCAGCCAGGACCGCGTCCAGGGCCCTTCTCTCGATGACCCGGGAGGTACCGTCGTTGACCAGGTTGGTGACAAGAATGTCACTGACCCCCTTGCCGATGTCCCAGTGACCGCCCCACCAGTTCTCAATTGAGGAAAAATCGAAATCCAGGATCGCGACCTTCTTCCTCTGGTCCGCCTGTGCCATCAGGAGTGATCCGGCCATTACAAACACCATGAGTGCAACACAAATTTTCTTCATAGTCTCATCCCTCACATGTACAGATTATTTAATTTTTACAATATTTTAATTGCTATCTTAGTTCTGTCAGGGCCCCGCCTTCGAAGATCAGTGAAAAAGAGGAATATTTCCAGATTTCTTTAGCTTCGAAACGGACCTTCTGTAATGGCGAGCCCAGCACTGAAAGCACTGTTTCCCGGGACATTCCCGGGGAGAGCAGCGGAGAGTTCTCCAGCCCGGAACCGGTTTCCCTTACAGGGTCCTGATCCTTCCATTCTTCCACGAAGTTTTCGCTGCTGTAGAGGCTTTTCTGCCGGAACCTGCCCGGGTCCCATGCTCGGCTCATCATGAAAAAGGACCTGGGAGGATAATAATAATGGCTGCCCCTGTAGTAATTTCCCCTCTGGTATCCGCCCCGGTAATAATCATTGCCGTAATAGCTGCTTCCATAATTATCCCGGGTACTCATCCGGTAAAAAGCGCTTCCGGTGAAGCCGCTGCGGTAAGTGCGACTGTAGGCTCCTTCCCTGTAACCTGGGAAAATTCCGACATAGGTGGTGGCAGGCGCATAGTTGCTGAAGATATTGCCGTGATGGGAACCGCTGCCCGGGCCCCACGAAAAGGGTGCACCCTGCAGGGCCAGCGCGAAAGAGGAGCTAATTAACAGAACCGCAATGAAGCAAATCCGAGTTTTCATGTTCTCCCTCCTTAATAAGAAGATGTAAAAACTCTTTGAAAAGTTTCAGCCGGCGCTGAGGCCCCCTGCTGATTCTCTAATTTTATACCCTGAATGGGACAAGAGAAAATTTTTTTATTCAATTCTCTTCTGGACTATCATACATGGAGTGCTTGAAAATAAAAAGTATTATGGCTGACCCTCTCAATTCCGTTACGGGAATAACAAAACTGCTGCAGGCGAAAAGCCTGGGACCGGAAGAGCTGGCTGTTGAAATCTCCTCCAGGATCCGGGCCTGCGACGGCCTCTATAACTCCTTCATCAGTGTCACTCCCGATTTAAAAGCCTCCGTCTGCCGGAATAAGGATTCATCAGACATTGCCGGTGTTTTTCGGCCCCTGGACGCAGTCCCATTTTCCGTCAAGGACCTCTTTTTTACTGACGGGCTCCCGACCACCTGCGGGTCAAGGGCTCCTGTTCCCGCCGGGTTCAGGGACAGGAGGCAGGGGAAGGCTGTCACCCGCCTGATCAATGCCGGCGCGGTCCTGGCCGGGAAAAACAACCTCCATGAATACGCCTTCGGCATCACCAACGAAAACGATCACTTCGGGCCGGTTCTTAACCCCTGGGACATTACCCGGATGTCCGGAGGCTCCAGCGGGGGTTCTGCTGCCGCCGTGGCCGCGGGCATGGTCCCGTTTGCCCTGGGCACCGATACCAGGGGTTCAATCCGGATACCGAGCGCCTGCTGCGGGGTGACCGGGCTTAAGCCTACTTACAACCGGGTTTCGCTCTCCGGGGTGGTGCCCCTGAGCAGTACCCTTGACCATGCCGGCCCGATCACCCGTTCGGTAGAAGATGCTGAGTTCATTTTCAGGATCATTGCTGAAAAGGAAGTCGGCCCCCAGGGCGGGGAATACCGGAAGGAGAGGGGACGGAGGGCTTTCCGAATAGGAATTTCCGAGTATTACTTCACCCCCCTGCATCGTGATGTGGCGGCGGCTGTTTCCGCCGCAATGGATGTCTTCAGGAGGGAGGGAGTCGAAATAAGGGAGGTGGCCATCCCTTCCCTGGAAGAAGCGCTGGCAGCTTCCGACATCATCTCCCGGGCGGAAGGGTACGCCTTTCACTCCGAAAGCCTGCGGGCTTTTCCCGAAGGGTATGGCGAGCCGGTCTTCCGCAGGCTCAGTTCCGGCGGGGAGCTTTCAGCCGGCGACCTGGTCAGGGCCCTGGCAATCAGGAAGCAGGTGACGCGGGAGTTTGACCGGGTGTTCAGTGAAGTGGACTGCCTGCTGGCCCCGACCCTTCCGGTGACCGCGGTTCCCCTCGGTACCTCTGAACTGGAAATCGATGGATGGAAGGAGCCGATCGTCAGGGGATTCGTTCGGTTTAACGCTCCCCAGAACATGGCAGGGTTGCCCTGCCTCGCTGTCCCCTGCGGATTCGACTCAGGAGGCCTGCCTGCAGGGATGCAGCTGATCGCCGATCGGAACAGGGAAGATATCCTTTTCATCCTGGGACGGCTTTACCAGTCTGAAACCGACTGGCACCTCCGGGAACCAGGCCTGCCCCGAAGTAGCTTAACACCCTCAGGCGAAAAGCAGCAGGCTCAGGGCCATCACGGCCATGCCGGCAATCATTCCGTAGATGGAATGGTGGTGTTTGCCCCATTTCTCAGAGGCGGGGAGGAGTTCATCCAGGGATATGAACACCATG
>CAZOGT010000409.1:0-2608 GCA_964579015.1 uncultured Acidobacteriota bacterium
CATCAGGCCGTCGGGAACGGTATCGATTATCAAGTCAGCATCTACACTGAAGCCTGGATCTTTTCTCTGAGCAGTCATACCTTCCCTGCGGGCCCCAGGGTTTTCCCGGGATCGCCTCAATACTTTTTCCCATCATCGCTTATCATGGGCACGAAACGGACCGGCAGGACCTCCCTGCGAACCAGTTTCCCTTTAACCTTCCTGAGCAGCACCAGTTCCTGGCCGAAACTGACATCAACAGGAATGATCATTCTGCCTCCTTCAGCCAGCTGCTCCTTGAGAGGCTCGGGAACATCCGAAGGGGCACAGGTTACAATAATTGCATCAAAAGGCGCGTACTCCGGCCATCCCTGGTAACCGTCACCGGCGCGGACATGAACCTTTCCGTACCCTGTCTCCTCAAGAATTCTGTCGGCAGTCTCGGCCAGGGTCCGGTTTACTTCTATTGTCCAGACATTATCGCAGATTTCCGCCAGTACGGCTGCCTGGTATCCTGATCCAGTTCCGATCTCCAGAACCTTGCTGTTTTGCCGGAGTTCGAGCATTTCCGTCATGAATGCGACAACATAAGGCTGAGATATGGTCTGTCCTTCTCCGATGGGAAGGGGCCTGTCGGCATAGGCATATTCACGGTATTGCCCGGGGACGAACCTGTGGCGCTCAACTTTGCGCATGGCTTCCAGGACTTTTTCATCAGTGATCCCCCTGGCAGCTATCTGCTGCTCAACCATTTTCATTCTTGCCTCCCTGGTATCTTCAATGCTTATATCATCAGCCCGGCAACAGCAGGTGACCAAAGAAACCTGAAACATCAAAAGGATAAGCAACCTCTGCACTTAACTCAACTCCTTCCATCCCTCAAGCACGAAGGAAAATCCAGAATTTTACGTTCCTCCCTGAGGCGGGCTCCCGCCGTTGTCCGCTTGCCTCATTGCGGGCTGTTTCCGGTCCAGAACCTCCCTTATCTTGACTCCAAGGGCCTCCCTGGAAAACGGCTTCTGAATAAAATTTACCTCCTTGTTAAGCTCTCCCCGGTTCTCAATCACATCCGCAGTGTAACCGGACATGAACAAAACTCCCGCATCAGGGCAAAAGGAAAGAAAATGATCCGCCAAATCACTCCCGTTCATTTCTGGCATAACCACATCAGTGATGAGAAGATCAATATCACCATGGCGCTCTTCCGCCAGTTTCAAAGCTTCTCCCGGCAACCCGGCAGCAAGTACTTCGTAGCCCAGTTTCTCCAGCGCCATCTTGCTCATCTTCATGATGGCAGGCTCGTCATCCACCAGTAATATGACTTCGCCGCGGCCCCGGAAATTCTTCACCGGGCCCCCGGATACCTTTCCATTATTTTCACCCTGATGCCGGGGCAGGTAGAGTTTTACGGTTGTCCCTTTCCCGACCTCGCTGATGACACTGATGTGCCCTTTGTTCTGCCTGACAATGCCATAAACTGTGGGGAGCCCCAGTCCAATACCATGCTCCTCTTTCTTGGTGGTAGAGAAGGGCTCAAAAACAATTTCCAGAATTTCATGGTCCATGCCGCGCCCGTCGTCACTCACCGAGAGCGTGACAAAATCACCGGGAGTGCAATCCGGGTGCAGACGGCAATAGGAGTCATCAAGGGTCTCATTCTCCGTTCTTATGGTTATTCTGCCAATCCCGGTGATCGCGTCCCTGGAATTTACGCAGAGACAGGCCAAGACCTGTTCGATCTGAACAGGATCCATCTTGACCTGCCAGAGACCGGATCCAGGCTGCCAATCCAGTTCTATATCCTCCCCGATGATTCGATGAAGCATTTTTATGATATCCTCCATCGCTTCGTTCAGGCCAATCACCTTTGTTGAGATGGGCTGCAGGCGCGCAAAGGTCAGCAGCTGCCGGGTCAGGTCTGCGGACCGGCTGGCCGCCGCCATGACATCTTCAAGATTTGACTGTACCGGATGATCCGGAGAAACAAGCTCCCTGGCCAGCTCAGTGTTGCCAAGAATCACGCTCAGCATGTTGTTATATTCATGGGCCACACCTCCGGCCAGCCTGCCCACTGATTCCATTTTCTGGGACTGCAGCAGCTTTGCCCTGAGATTATCTCTGTCTTCCTGGACTCTCCTGCGTTCAGTTATGTCCTGAAGGTATCCTACCAGGCGATGGATCTTTCCGTCTGCGTCCCGTTCGGCCCGCCCGAAGTCAATACAATGCCTGATCTCTCCATCAGCCCTGACAGCCGTCAGTTCCAGCTCGTAAGGCGTTCCTTCGGTCCTGCACTCCTCAACCGCCTCCCTCAGCTTCTCCAGATCCTCGGGAACGTAGATCCGGGACTGCTCCTCAAATGCAGGGGCGCCGGAGGCCGGATCGAGTCCAAAGATATTAAAAATTTCACTGGACCAGCTGACCTGGCCTGATGCGATATCCCACTCCCAGATGCCTACCCTGGCAATTTCCTCAGTACGTGCCAGCATCTCCCGCTGGCGGTACAAATGCTCTTCCGCCTCCTTTCTTTCAGTGATGTCTCGGGCCAGGGCCAGAATATATTCCCCGTCGGCCAGCGCTACCTTGGAAAGGGTCACTTCTGCCGGGTAAATGGAACCGTCTTTACGCTGAT
>CAZOGT010000410.1:0-2598 GCA_964579015.1 uncultured Acidobacteriota bacterium
TTTGCCGCCCTCCCGGTTTTTTTTATTACCTGCAGCCAGGCCCCGGAGGAAGGGTTCAATGCCCCGGCAGAAGATGAGGCCCAGTCCCCAGCCCCTGCTGAGCCTTCCGGTTCACCGTATGCCATAATTGAAACCGGCAAGGGAGATATTGTCATCAAGCTTCTCCCTGAAATTGCACCGGAGAGTGTATCCAATTTCATTGAACTGGCTGAAGTCGGTTTTTATAACCGTACGTCATTTCACCGGGTTATGAAAGACCTCATGATCCAGGGGGGAGATCCCCTCTCAAGGGATAACAACCCCTATAATGACGGGCAGGGATTCGGTAGCCGGGCGTTGCCCCAGGAATTCAGCGACACTGAATTTGAACGGGGTACAGTGGCCATGGGCAGAAGCCCCGGCGGAGGTGACGGGGGGAGCTGTCAATTCTTTATTGTCCTGAAGAGAGCCCCTGATTGGGACGGCCAGTATAACGTATTTGGAAAGGTAGTGGATGGTATTGAGGTCGCAGAGGTAATCTCCGCCGTCTCCCTTTCCCGGGACAGCCACCCTTCCATGAAAAACCGGCCGGCCGGAAGGCAGGTAATTGAAAAAATCAGGATTGAGTACCGCGAGAATGATGAACAGGATAATGATTCCTGACTAAGGCGGTGTTCTTCCCGGTTTTCCGCTGCAGCAGGCTGATATGATCTCCCTGCTGCAGCGGCAGGGAGAAGGCTATTTTGGGAGATAATAGGTTGTCTGACGGCCTGCACCTTGTTTGGCAATCATCCGTTTTTCAAGCATCTCTTTTACCCTTATATTCCAGGTGGAGGAACTGATGCCGGCCGCGGAGACTATCTGGGACTTGTTGAGCGGCACATCAGATTTCCGGAGTACCCCGAGGATTCTTTTGATACATTCATCAGAGGAAATCCTTTTCTCCTGCTTTCTGAGGCCCTTACTTTCCCTGAAATTCAAAACCAGGCTGTTTGAACCCCTCTTGGCCCTGACAACAAGGCTGATACCTTCCTTCTCGGCAACATAGGTGAAAGCCTTTTTGGTCTCCCTTGCGTTTTCA
The DNA here is from genome assembly GCA_964579015.1 of uncultured Acidobacteriota bacterium. GTDB lineage: Bacteria > Acidobacteriota > UBA6911 > RPQK01 > JAPXNP01. Next base: position 1,061 of record CAZOGT010000410.1, read on the forward strand.
CCAGGATCCAGGTCCCAGAACAGGATGTTATCCCCGGCATTCCGCCTGGCCTCGAGGAGCACTGATTTGTAGAAATCGTATTCCTCTTCATCAAGAAGAGGCTTTACCTTTGGTTCGATTCTTAGTTTGCCCATAATAAAATTCCCCGTCTAATTCAGGTTATATTGGTTAATTATAATCCAGTTGAAAATTGTATTTTAAATTATATCAATTTTTCTTAATTGAATAATAACAATAAACTGGTGATGTCCACAATAGCTATGGCCATTTACAAAGGATTTTATCTGGTTTTTGATATTTTTTTATAGAAACAGAGACATAAAGATTGAATAAGAAAGAAACTTTTCAAAGTATTTAGTAAAGAAAAAAGGCAACTGATTTCTCAGCTGCCTTTTTTCTTTACAGACTGCTAAAAGCTAGCTCACTACTGCGATTTCATTACTGCAATAACGTTTTTTGCGTTGTCAAGACGACTGTCATCTTCACCAATTTCAATGTACTTTTCCAGAAAAACTCTTGCTTTCTCTTCATCTTTCACTTCGTAGAAATAATTCATACCAAGTTCGTAGTGAGCTTCGGCATTGTCAGGATCGATTTCAAGGATTTTCTCGAATGTCTTCCTGGCGGATTCCTGGTCGCCCCTGCTGATCAGCTGTGCGGCAATCGAAGAAAGCCCGTTGGGGACATCCATTGATGCCAGCGGGGCCAATTCCGGATAGAGTTCAAGCAGTTCGTCAATATGCCCCATATCCATAAGCCAGTTTTGCAGCTCAGTCATATAAATTCCGGTATTCTGGCTGTCTTGTTCGTTCTGCAGGGCTTTTGTATAAGCAGCGATGGTCTCTTCTTTGTGGTTTAATCCGCGGTGGGCACGGCCCTTAATCCACCAGGAGGCACCGATCAGGCTCTCGGGAATGTCGCCTTCCAGTTCTTCCAGGCCGGCCAATGCTTTCTCATACTCACCTGAAGTGTTCATCTTATCGATTTCCAGAAGAGCATCCCTCATCTTATTGGTAGCCTGGGCGGCTTTCATCTTTTTCAGCTGTTCCCCAAGGTCTTTGAAAGCATCCTGGGATGGGTCAAGTTCAATCGCCTTGTTAACGGCGATTTCCGCTTCGTCGAGCCTGCTGAGCCTGCTGAGCGCCAGCGCTTTCTGGAAATATGCGGCTCCGTTTTCAGGCTGGAGCTCAATCATTTCATCAAGCTTTTCCACAGCCGTGGCAAAGTCTCCTTCGTTCATGGCTGAGTCGATTTCCGTTGCGAGCAGCTGAAGGGGCATGGTTTGGAGCAACTCCCGGGTCTGCGCAATCTGTTGTTCATAAAGCGCAATATTATCGGGATTTTCATCAATGTACTTGAAGGTCTCCGCAATGTTGATAACTCTCTCGTAGCATTCCTTGGCCTCCTCGACCCGGCCGGTGTTGAAATAGATAAAGGCCAGGTTGTTATAGGCATTAAGGTGGGAAGGGTAGATTTCAACACAGTTGGACAGGTGTTCTTCAGCCCTTATGACATGGCTGATTTTCATAAATAAATCG
>CAZOGT010000411.1:0-2562 GCA_964579015.1 uncultured Acidobacteriota bacterium
CATCCTGGAGGAGATTTACCGGAACATGTCTGAACAGAACATCGCCTACTCCGAAGTCTTTTTTTTCCCATCCTCGCGATGGAGACTGGGACGAAAAGCCGAAGACGTCCTGGAGGCGCTGCTTGAAAAAAGCAGGCGGATGGAGCAGGACGGAGGCCCCGCAGTCCGGTGGATCCTGACCTGCCACAAAGAGCTGGGGCCCGATTCAGCGCGAAAAACAGTGGATCTGGCCATCAGGTTCAGGGACCTGGGCGTGGTAGCGGTCGGGCTCAGGGGCGCATCCGAAAACTTTTCCCCCGATGAATATGCCAGGATATTTGCCTGGGCCAAAGTCCAGGGGCTCTTCATGCACGTGCATGCCGGGGAGAACGACGATTCGCAGGAGGTGCAGACAGCCCTGGAGACACTCGGGGCCAACCGGATCGGCCATGGAATCCAGGCCGCCCGAAACCCCCACCTCATGAAACTCCTCCGGGACAGGGCAATCGGACTTGATATCTGCCTGACCGGGAACGCCCTGACCGGCTTGTGGAAACACAAGCTTTCCCATCCTTTCAGCCTGCTCTGGAAAAGAGGGGTGCCGGTCTCCCTCAGCACCGACAATCCCGGAATCTTCAACTGTTCGCTCTCCTCTGAATTCCAGAGCGCCGCCGAATGCTTCGGCCTGTCACTTCCGGAACTCAAAAAGCTCTGCCTGATGAGTGTTTCACTCTCATTCCTCCCCTACAGCCAAAAGATGATTTTAATGCAGAGATTTGGCGACACTATTGATGAAATTTTCACAACTCTGAAGTAAAGTAGTACCTGTCCCGGTCATGAAACCGGGAAAAGAAACCTGGAGATCATCCTGTAAGCTCAGGCGGCGGAGCTTCCCGGGTCGCCCGGTTGCGGGGACAGGTTCATCGGTTTTCCGCAGCTTGCGCGTAAGAAATCCGGGTTCAAAACAGCGATGATTCTGCCGCTGGCAAAATGTCCAACACAAGGGGGATTATCAGGGATGGTTTTTCCGTGGTTTTCTACTGTCGCGAAGAAGATATTTCTGGCCGTTACCGGGCTCTGCCTCGCCGGATTTATTTCAGTCCACCTGGCCGGCAACCTGCTTTTGCTGATCGGTCCCGGCCCATTCAACCTCTATGCCCACAAGCTGGTCAGCACGGGGGTTCTCCTTTACGCGGCCGAAATTATCCTCATCTCCATTTTTCTTCTGCACCTGGGTCTGGCTGTCTATATCCAGGTGAAAAACTGGATGGCCCGGCCGCAGTCTTATTACAGGACGAAACACCAGGGAAAGCCGAGCAGGCTCACTTTTTCCTCCCGCTATATGATCTGGACAGGCCTGGTAATAATCATCTTCACAGTCATCCACGTGATCACCTTCAAATACGGACCGGGAATTGAAGAGGGTTATTTCATTGATATGGACGGGGAAAAAGTCAGGGACCTTTATCGCCTGGTAGCGGAATCCTTTCAAAAAGAATATTACGTGATCCCCTACCTGGCGGTTATGATTATCCTGGGGCTGCATCTCAAGCACGCCCTATGGAGCGGAATCCATTCCCTGGGAGCCACCAGCCCTCGGGCCCTTCCCGTCCTCTACCTCCTGAGTGCCGTGATCGGGATCGCCCTGGGAGCCGGCTTCTTCTTCCTGCCCCTGTGGTTTTATTTTTCCGGAGGAACCTTCTGATGAAATTAGATGCCAGAATTCCCGGGGGTTATCTGCCCGGAAAATGGGAGAGGCAAAAAGCTGAACTGCGGCTGATCAGCCCGGCCAACCGGAGGAAATACCGGGTCCTGGTGGTGGGAACAGGCCTGGCCGGGGCCTCGGCCGCGGCCACCCTGGCCGAACAGGGGTACGAGGTGCAGGTCTTCTGCATCCAGGACTCTCCGCGCCGGGCCCACAGTATTGCCGCCCAGGGCGGAATCAATGCCGCCAAGAACTACCCTCTGGACGGGGACAGTGTCTGGAGGCTTTTCCTGGACACGGTGAAGGGCGGCGACTACCGGGCCAGGGAAGCCAATGTCTACCGGCTGGCCGAAGTCAGCAACGCCATCATCGACCAGTGCGTGGCCCAGGGAATCCCCTTTGCCCGGGAACACGGCGGCTACCTGGCCAACCGCTCCTTCGGCGGAGCCCAGGTCTCCCGGACCTTCTACGCCCGGAGCCAGACCGGGCAGCAGCTGCTGCTGGGGGCCTACTCAGCCCTGATGAAACAGGTCGCTGCCGGCAGGGTCAAGATGTACCCCCGTCGGGAAATGCTCGACCTGGTCAAGGAGGAAGGCTCGGCACGGGGCATTGTCTGCCGCAACCTGGTCACCGGGGAGATCGAATCCTATGCCGGGCATGCCGTGCTCCTGGCCACGGGCGGATACGGAAACGCCTTCTACCTCTCTACCAATGCCATTAATTCCAATGCCACTGCGGCCTGGCGCTGCTATCGTAGAGGGGCCCTCTTCTCCAATCCCTGCTTCACCCAGATCCACCCCACCTGTATCCCGGTCTCCGGGGACCACCAGTCAAAACTGACCCTGATGTCGGAGTCGCTCCGCAACGACGGGCGGGTG
>CAZOGT010000412.1:0-835 GCA_964579015.1 uncultured Acidobacteriota bacterium
CCAGGAAACCGTCCCAGCGATTTTCACCGGAAGCCCAGGAGTGCGGAAACTTTCCGCTGTATCCGGTCCTCCTGGGGATCGGGCCGATGATGGTCCAGCCAATGTTTCCCTCTATGTCGGCAACTGTAAGGTTCTGGGCGGGGAGCCCGCACAGGGGAGCGATATCCATGGCCTCGGAGACCGTGGAGGCTCCTTCCAGGCCGACGAGGCCGAGGTTGACCCCTTCCGGGTCATAGGCAACCCAGCGGGCCGCCAGCTTCCGGCCGAGGTGGTCTGAAGCAACGACAGGGCCCCACACTGTTTCCTCAATTTCCAGGACCTCTTCAGTGCCGTCAGAAGCAATGATCCGCTCCTGGACCCTTTCAATCGGCCGCGGCCCGTCCGGGGTAAGGTAGGTTCCCTCTCCGGGCCCGGGCTCCAGCACTACCAGGTCCAGCCAGTCTCCCTGGCTGTTGGTGAACCCCCAGGCGATCTTTCCGTTGCTGCCCGCGATTATCAGGGGTGTTCCCGGCAGGCTAACCCCGGTCACCTTCTGATCTCCCCCGGGGCCGGCTACCACCAGGGAGGCCCGGAACCAGATATTGGGAACCCTCAGTCCCAGGTGCATGTCATTGGCCACGATCGGTTTTCCGTGGGAGGTATGGGCTCCTGACACAGCCCAGTTATTGCTTCCGGCCTGCAGGGCGGAGTATCCGGAAGACCGGGAGGCAGGGGGGGAAAGGGTGAACAATGCCGCTGCAGGGCTCCCCAGGTCCGAGGATCGGACCTGCCACATTTGCAGATCAGGAGATCTGCGCTCCCGGCGGGCGGTCCCCGACGCTGTCGGGGACAGGAA
>CAZOGT010000412.1:845-2558 GCA_964579015.1 uncultured Acidobacteriota bacterium
AAGCAGGCATGCTTCCTGCCACAGCCGGGATGCGGTGCCGCTGGTGCGGCACAGGTCCGAGGCTCGGACCCGCCACGGAAGCCCCACCAGCCCGGAGGCTGAAGACCTCGGGGCCCGGGATCTCCGGAGTGGAAAAGGCTTCACCCTCCACCGGGGCATCCCACTCCGTGCCCATGGGTGCCAGGAATTCATACATGGCCGGGGGGAGCAGGTCACGCATCAGGCCGTGTGCCGCTTCCAGCTGCGGATAGTCGCCCTGCAGGTCGAGATACATGGCATAGACAACCAGCAGGGTGTCCTCGGGCTGCCAGGCAGACGGGTCCTGGTCGAGCAGCAGGTATTCGAACGGATACTCATCCAGGGCGGCAAGCCCGCTGTTCACACCTTCCACGTATGCCTCCAGCAGCTGTTTTTCGCCGGGGGCAAGACTTTGCAGGCTCTCCCGGGCGCGGGCGCGGAAGCGATGGATCCTGGACCTGCGGTCTTCAGGGATGGCGGCAGGCCCCACCAGGCCGCTCAATTCCCCGGCGGCCTTTCTCCGGAAGAGGTCCATGCTGAAGAAGCGCTCCTGGCCGTGACAGAAGCCGAGGGCGGCCGCCGCATCCAGGCGGTCGGCTGCGGTGATGGTGACGGTCCCCGGTTCATCCCGGTCCACCCGGACCGTCGAGCTCACGAATTCCGCGGCCAGTTCCCCTTCCAGCAGCGGCAGGCTGCTCCTCAACCGGTTAAAAAAGTAGGCCCCTGCCGTGGCCGCGACCAGGATCACGGCCAGCACTGCCAGGGTCAGATACCTGGAAAACCTGTTAACTCTGAAGATAACCATAATGCCCTATTTTTTTTGTTGGATAGAATCAAAGATCTCCAGCTCTGCCACTGGGTTGGGTTATAGTTTATTGTAATTTCAGACTGGGAGAAACTGCTTTATGGATATTATGGAAACAGGAAACGTGGGCCTTGCCTTTCTGCTGACGATATTTGCCGGCCTGGCCACCGGAATAGGCAGTGCTTTGGCTTTCTTCACCAAGCGGACCGACAGGCGGTTCCTGGCCATTGCCCTCGGCTTTTCGGCGGGGGTGATGATTTACGTTTCACTGGTGGAGCTCTTTCCGGAAGCCAGGGAATCACTCAGCGCCGAATACGGAGAAGTGACCGGGTACTGGATCACGGTTGGGGCTTTCTTCCTGGGGATCCTTATTACCGCCGGGATTGATTTCCTGGTCCCCTCCTACGAAAACCCCCATGAGTTCATGGACACCACGGACCGGATGGCAGACCTTGAGGGCCTGAAAAGGATGGGGCTGCTGAGCGCCATCGCCATTGCGGTCCACAATTTTCCGGAGGGGATAGCGACGTTTACCGCCGCCCTGGGTGACCCTAAAATCGGAATATCCATTGCCGTGGCCGTAGCTATCCATAATATTCCTGAAGGCATAGCAGTGTCAGTACCAATCTATTTTGCCACGGGAAGCAGAAAGAAAGCTTTCCGCTGGTCCTTTCTTTCAGGGCTTGCCGAACCCCTGGGAGCGCTGACAGCCTTCCTGGTGCTAATGCCTTTCATGAGTGAAGGGATAATGGGGATGACCTTTGCCATGGTCGCGGGAATCATGGTGTTCATATCCCTGGATGAACTCCTCCCCGCCTCTGAGAAATGGGGCAAGCACCACCATTCCATCTACGGGCTGATAGCCGGCATGGCAGTGATGGCCCTGAGCC
>CAZOGT010000413.1:0-2550 GCA_964579015.1 uncultured Acidobacteriota bacterium
GATCTCCATCTCTATCTCGGCTATGCTTTTTTTGTTCTTCTTTTCTTTCATATCATTCTCCACTGGCGTCAAATAAAGGGCATTTTTCGAAAGATGGTACCGGCCAGGGTCGGGCAGGCTGCGGTCGTGTTCAGTTTTGTCATTGTTTCCCTGTTTCTTCTCTCTTTTGCGTTTGTCGGCCCGGTTGCAGTGGACCCACTGCACCAGGGTGCCGGGAGGGGGCGCCTGGAATCATTCCGTGATATTCAGGGAGTTGCCCAGGAAGTTGCCGGGACCGCATTGCCGGCCGGCCGGGGACTGGAAAGAGCCCCGATAGCGGCGCCTCCAGCCGATGCTGATGTTGCAGTCGTTGAAGAGCCGGAGGCTGAGAAGCCTGGAGAAGACATTGCGCCGGCGGTTCCCCTGCGAAGGAACCAGGAGGCTTTTCGCGAAGAACACGATGATCATGAAGAGAGAAACCTGGAGATCTTCGGCACATCCACTATCAGCGAAGTGGCTTCCAGGTACGGCGTTCCGGCCGAAGCCATCAAGCAGGCTTTCGGGATTTCTCCCGATGTCCCTGACAGTGAAAGGCTTGGACGCCTGAGAAGGCGCTACGGCTTTAACATGAGCGATGTTGAGAGATTCGTCCTTGACTACCGCCATTCCAACCAACAATAGAGATTAAATGGAGCAATAATGAATTATTCCCCTTTTGAAAAACGATACGAAAACATGGTTTACAACCGGACCGGCCGAAGCGGACTGCTTTTGCCTGCCATTTCCCTGGGGCTATGGTATAACTTCGGTGGAGTTGACCCGCTCGAGAATTCGCGGGCCATGTGCCGCCGCGCCTTTGACCTCGGAATTACCCATTTTGACCTTGCCAACAATTACGGGCCTCCCCCTGGTTCCGCGGAAGAGACGTTCGGGAGAATCATGAAGAAGGACCTGGCCCCTTTTCGGGATGAGCTGATAATTTCCAGCAAGGCCGGCTACTACATGTGGCCGGGGCCCTATGGAGAGTGGGGATCGCGCAAGAACCTGGTAGCCAGTCTGGATCAGAGCCTGAAAAGAATGGGCCTTGATTATGTTGATATTTTTTACAGCCACAGGCCGGATCCGGATACTCCCCTGGAGGAGACTATGGGGGCACTGGACTATATTGTGCGGAGCGGGCGTGCCCTTTATGCCGGGATTTCCACCTATGATCCCCGGCAGACCCGGGATGCGGCCCGGATTCTCAGGGAGCTGGGAACGCCATGCCTGATCCACCAGGTCCGATACAACATGTTCGATCGCTGGATCGAGGATGGATTGACAGATACCCTTGAGGATGAGGGTATCGGCTGTATCGTGTTTACACCGCTGGCCCAGGGAATCCTGACTGACAAGTACCTGGGCGAGGCGCCGGAGAATGCCCGGGGCATCAAATACAAGGGAGAGCTGGCATGGGGGGACGCTGTTACTGAGGAGAGAATTGCCAGGGTTAAGGAACTTAACAGGATAGCAGCAGACAGGGGCCAGTCAATGGCCCAGCTGGCCATAGCCTGGACCCTGCGCAATCCTGTAATTACTTCTTCCCTGATCGGCGCCAGCAAGGTCAGCCAGATCGAGGATTGTGTGAAGACTCTCGACAATCCGGATTTGTCAGCTGAAGAACTGGACAAAATTGAAGAGATTCTCTCCTGAGTGCGTACAGGCTTGCATGGGCTGAAAATAAATACAGTTAATCAACAAAAGGGAGAAAAACATCAATGATGAATAAATATGGTATGAGGAAAACACTGGATTTGCCTTTTGAAGAGGCCCTGGAAAAGATCACCGCTCTGCTCAAGGAGCAGGGCTTCGGGGTACTGACCAAAATAGACATGAAGGCCGCCCTGAAAGAGAAGCTCGGGGTTGATATCAGGAAATACGTGATTCTGGGGGCCTGCAACCCCAACCTCGCGCAGCAGGCCCTCCGGGAGGAGCTTGAGATAGGACTGCTTCTGCCCTGCAATGTCATAGTTTATGAAACGGATGATCATGAATCGACGGTATCGGCTGTTGACCCCCGGATGATGATGAGCGTTACCGGGAACGAAGCGCTCGACCCGGTGGCAAGGGAAGCCGGAAGGAGACTGGAAAAAGCAATAGAAGGGTTGAGTTGAGTTTTTTCTCGTGACTCGCCGTTGGAGAGATAAAACCAGTTCATCCATTCCTGGCATTGAAGATTGTCTTTAAATCAATCCGGCATGTGTGTGACAATGAGGTGGAGTTGAGTCCGTGAATAGGAGGTAAATAGCCATGGGCGAAGAAGTAGATGTAGGCTGCGCACGACCGACAGGTGGTCCGGTTGGTGAGTCAGAGGAAGAAGTGCAGCCTGAACAGAAAGAATTCCGCAAGGAGGAGACTATGATTAAAGTGGGCCAGAAGGCGCCTGATTTCACAGCGCCTGCTTACCATAAAGGTAAATTCACGTCAGAAAAATTATCAGATCACCTGGGTAAATGGGTTGTGCTTTGTTTCTACCCCGGTGATTTCACCTTTGTCTGAGCGACCGAGATTTCGGCAGTTGCCGAAAAATAT
>CAZOGT010000414.1:0-2548 GCA_964579015.1 uncultured Acidobacteriota bacterium
CGCGGTGACAAGCAGCGACGAGACCAATATCCTGGCCTGCCTTATTGCCCAGGGGTATTCCAACATCGGGGTGAAAGTGGCACGCCTGCGCACCCATGAAGTGGAAAAATGGAAGTCCATCTGCAGCAGCAAGCTCCTCGGAATCGACCTGGTCATCCACCCTGACAGCGTAGCCGTGGACAGGATCATGGAAGTCGTGGGCATCCCCGGGGTCTCAGATATCATGAGCTTTGCCAACGGCCTGGTAACCCTGTTCGGACTGACCATTGAGTCAGGGAGCTGGCTGGTGGGAAAGCGCATCCGTGAACTGGACGAAAACGAGCCCCCGGTTGACTTCCTGGCAGCCATGATCTTCCGGCAGCGTCGGGTAATCATTCCCACGGGCAACGACTACCTGACCGCTGGAGACCATTTTTACGTGGTGGTAAGGAAATCCGAATTGGATGCGGCGCTCGAATTCTTCGGGGTACCGGGTTCCGGCAAGATCAAGAGGGCTTTTATCCTGGGAGGGCAGCAGCTCGGCATTGAAGCCGCCCTCAGGCTGGAGGACACGGGGGTCCAGGTGAAGCTTTTTGAGGAATCCCTGGACCGGTGCGAGAAGATCTCCACCATTGTCAAGCAGACCGTGGTGGTCCATGGCGACGGGACTGACCAGAAGCTGCTGATGGAAGAAAACATCAAGGGTACGGATGCCTACCTGGCACTCACCAATGATGACGAAAAAAACATCATAGCCTGCCTGCTGGCAAAGCGCCTTGGCGCCCGCAAATCCATTGCCCGGGTAAACCGGATTGACTTTTTGCCGATGGCCCAGCTGCTGGGGATCAATTCGACCTTCAGCACCCGGCTGGTCGTGGTAGACCGGATCCTGCAGTTCATAAGGAAGGGCAGGGTTGTATCAGTGACGACCTTCAGGGAAGAGGAAGCCGAGGCCATTGAGCTGCTGGCCACCCCGGGCTCCAAGTACCTGGGTAAAAAGCTGGCTGACATCAATTTCCCGAGGGGGGCACTGGTCGGCGCGATCGTGCGCCCTTCCGGGGAGGTGATCATTCCCAGGGGTGATTCGATGATCAGCCTGGACGACAGCGTAATTTTCTTCTGCCTGGAAACCGTAGTCCCGAAACTCGAAAAAGCGTTCATCTATTAACGAATTCGGCCGCGGCAGGGTTGCCAGGGTAAGTTGTAAAGCAAAGTGATTAACTGGCCTACCATACTAAGACTTCTGGGATACACGGTCCTCGGCATTTCAGGATGCCTGGTTCTCCCTTTGGCCATTGCGGTCTCCGCGGGGGACGAGGGCACAATGCCTTTACTTTACGCGCTCCTGGCCGGCGTTTTCTGCGGAGGATCGGCCATCCTCACCATGCGGCCCGAACCCCATGAAATCACCCGCAAGGAAGGGGTGCTTTTCGTGGTCCTGGCCTGGCTCTCAGCCGTAATCCTCGGGTCGATCCCCTACTGGGCATCCGCCAATTTCACCGGCATCACCGACGCCTTCTTCGAATCGATGTCAGGATTCACCACCACCGGGGCAACCATCCTCACGGATATCGAGGCCCTTCCGCAAAGCCTTCACGTCTGGCGGGCCCTCACCCACTGGCTGGGGGGAATGGGCATCATCGTCCTGGGAATTGCCATACTGCCACTCCTGGGGGCGGGGGGCACGGCCCTCTACCGGGCGGAATTCTCGGGAGCGCGGTCGGAAAAGCTGAAGCCCAGGATAGCGGAAACCGCCCTTGCGCTCTGGAGAATCTACGCGGGATTCACCCTGCTGGAATACCTGGCCCTCCGCCTGGCCGGGCTGGGGCCCTTTGACTCGATCTGCCACGCCTTCTCAACCATGGCAACCGGGGGATTCTCCACCAAAGCCGCGAGCATCGAAACCTTTGCCAGCCCCCTGGTCGAGTACATCATCATCCTCTTCATGATAATCGCCGGACTGAATTTCACGCTCCATTACCGCTTCCTGATGAACAGGGAAATCAAGGTCTTTATCCGCGATTCGGAAGGACGGGCCTACCTGGGCATCGCCCTTGCCTCGACAGCCGGGGTTGCGGCAGTCCTGTTTCTGGCCATGAACTATTCAGGCGCGGATTCCTTCCGGCTGGCCCTCTTCCAGGTGGTATCCATCATGACCACCACCGGCTTTTCCTCAGCTGATTTTGAACTCTGGGCGCCCCTGGCCCAGTTCATCCTGCTGGGGCTGATGTTTGTCGGAGGATGCACCGGGTCAACGGCCGGGGGAATGAAGGTCTCACGGATCATGCTGCTCAGGCAGGTGGTGGCCCGGGAGTTTCGCCGCATTACTGAAAGGCGGGGCATATTCGCGGTGTGGAAGGACGGAAGGGCGGTGCCGGAAAACACCATCTCCAGCCTCCTCAACCTGGTATACCTGGCTTTTTTCGTTAATTTTGTGGCCTGCCTTATTCTGACCGCGACAGGCCTGGACATTCTCACGACGGTAAGCGCCGTTTCCGCCAGCATGTTCAACGTCGGGCCCGGGCTGGGGGGCGTAGGCCCCATGGATCATTACGGGCACTTGCCGACA
>CAZOGT010000415.1:0-2538 GCA_964579015.1 uncultured Acidobacteriota bacterium
AGTGGCGGTCTCAGGAGCGTCAGACCTGAAGGACGAAGAGGTTTACAGCACAATCAAGTCCATGGATAACGAATCAATATACGGCGGCAGCAGGATGGCCCAGCCCGATGAAGTCTGGAACTTCAGGAGGGGCAACGGAATGGAAAAAGTCATAGCCATGGCCGCTATCCTGAAAAACCGGAATAGGGACGCCCGGCTTCGGATCACCAGGGAAGGATCGCATCTGAACCTGGAAGCAGGGGAATCAGTATTCAGTTTTCCTTATGAAGGAGAGCTCGAACCCCCTTCAGCGGAAGACCTTGATCTGCCGAAGGCGTAGTTCAACCGACAACCCGGGCAAAGATCCAGCTTCCGGCAATAAAGGTACCCAGGACACTGCCGAGGTTGGAGAAGACCACCACCAGTAAAATCCTGCTCACCGGGTTAAGCCAGAAGCCCTTTACCGAGTTGATCGCTTCGGGAAGGGCTTCGAGGTCCAGCACCGTAGGCTTTTTTACGAAGGCCTGGACAAGCCCGCTCACCCATCCGGCGGCGATCATGGGGTTGAGGCTGGTGAGTGGCGCGGCCAGCAGGGCACTCAGGATTGTCAGGGGATGCCCGAATGCCAGGGCGGCTCCCAATGCTGAGAGGACCCCGTTAACCAGGAACCAGATATATACCGACCCCAGTGACTCCTCCGTGCCTCCACGGTAAAAACCCCAGATAAAAAGCGCAATGATCAGTCCCGGAATGCCCCACTTGGCAACGACACCGGCTGAAGAAGGCGGGGGGACTGTCTCAAGCTCTTCCAGGCTGCGGTTTTTCCTGATTTCCAGTTTTATTCCGGGAACATGCCCTGCCCCCACTATTGCCACTATTCTCTCGCCCGGGGCTTCCCTCAGCTTCTGGGACATGTACTCGTCGCGCTCATCAATCAGGGCCTTCTTGACCTGGGGAAACTCCTCCCCGAAAACCTGGAGGATGTCCCCAAGCTTTTCCTTCTCCTTCAACTCTTCAATCAGTGTTTCATCCACCTCATCCACGGCAAAAAGCGAAGCAGTCAACTGGAACATCATCTTCATTTTGTTCCAGAAATCAAGATTCCGCCAGGTCCTTTTCAGGGTAACCTGGATGTCCCGATCGATCATATGGATCGTCGCCCCCTGTTCCTCACCAGCTTTGGCGCCCTCAATCATCTCGGCCCCGGGGGAAACTCCCAGCTTTTTGCCGATCCGGCGCTGAAAAGAGCTCATGATCAGGGAACTCAACAGCAGTGCCGCCTTGCCTTCCCTTATCACCTTTCCGATATTGGTCTTCTTCCATCTCTGCGGGTCCGCGAGATTCTTGTACCTTTCCGCGTCAAGCTCCAGGCAAACTGTGTCAGGCCTGACTGTTTCGATAGTCTTTCTGACATCCTCCTGGCTCTGCTTTGATACGTGCGCCGTTCCGACCAGGTAAATAGTCCTCCCCTCGATTTCCAGGATGCTCACGCTGGCAGGCAGCCCGGAAGAACCCTCTTCCCCGGTTCCGGCATTGTCAAATGCCGCTGAAATTTTCTCTTTTTCCGTCACGTCAACTCTTTTCAACGTTCAGTCCTGACCAGGTTATGCTGATTCATGTTTCCAGCTCTTCGCAACCGGGCGTGAAATCCGGGTTAATTTGCAGCCGGCTTATGCTGACTGGCCCACTTGCTGTAATCCCCGTCGTATCCTGATCTTAGCTGCCACTCTCTGACCAGGTTGCGTACCTCTTCAATTTTCTCGGCCGGCAGCCCCTCCTTGCGGCTCAACACGTTGTCAATCAGGTGCCGTACCACCTGCCTGCCATGATTGCGGGACGCCTTGATATTACCGCGGCCGGTTACAGCGTTTCCCAGGGCAAAGACATCCTCCAGACCTGAAAGCTTTCCGGTGTCATAGTCTTCAATGGTGAACATTCCGTCCTCCCCGCTCAGACCGGGAATGACCTCGGGCAAACTGCCGATGGAAGAGACCACTATCGGCCCCCTGTAGACCCGTTCCGTCCCGGGGAGGCTCCTGACCCGTCCGTTCTCTACCTTAGTATCAAGAAAAACAACGCCTCTCACCCGGCCCTCTTCTATCACGACATCCACGGGTATTTTCAAAGGCTCGTAATTGAACAGGTACTTGGACTGCATGTTATTTAAAAGTTTCACCCTTACCTTTTCAGCCTGCTGCAGCTGCTCGGGCGTGGGATCATCGGGGATGGGCATCAGGGGCATGTCCTTGGCTCTCCTGCGGTAGAAAAGCGTACAGCCCTGAAGTCCCAGCTCTTCCCATTTGACACCCATGTCCTCAAGAACCTTGGGTATTCCTTTTTTTTCCAGGGAAACAAGGTCGGCATCAATACCTTTCAATTCCTTAAGGGCCCGGATCGTCGTCTCCAGCATGAATATCTTGGCGACATCAATTGAGGCAAGGCCTCCCCCGATAATAATGGCACCGTCATGTATCTCCTTTTCCGGGCCTGCGTATCCGGGTGTACTGTACTGGTTAAACCAGGCCACAAACTCATTCTGCAGCTCGAATCCCCTGCCGA
>CAZOGT010000416.1:0-2527 GCA_964579015.1 uncultured Acidobacteriota bacterium
AATTGTGATTGCCCCGGCATTCTTTGCTTCTTTGAGAAGTGTTGTTTCCCTCGGGTTATACACAACATCAAAGACTACCTGCCCCTGGCGGAAGAGCCCGGGGGGGACCAGTGAACAAGAGGTTTCAGGGCTCATTCCCACCGGTGTCGAGTGAATGACAATATCAGTTTCAGGCATGGCCTGTTTCAGGCTTTCCTGATCCAGTCTGCCGCCGCGGGCCGGAGAATCCTCCCTTTCCCCTCTTACCCGGTACCTGCTGTTCAGGTCGCGTACAAGGGCGGCGGTTTCTGTCTCATCAATGCCCAGGATGTTCAGCTTGGGAAGAGGTTGCAGTGACCGGAGGGCAAAAGAGATTGCCCGGGCCGCTCCCCCGGACCCGAGCATCAGGATCTTTTTCCCTTCAATCGACACTGATGAGGATCGAAGGGCCCTGACCGCCCCCGGGCCATCGGTTGAAAATCCGATCAGGATCCCGGAAGAATTGACAACGGTATTTACCGAGCCTGTTGCCAGGGCATCGGGGTCTACTTCATCCAGGAAGGGGATTATGTCCACCTTGTGCGGAATGGTGACTGAAAGGCCCTTGATGCCGAGTGCCCTGACCCCGTCCAAGGCCCTTTCCAGGTCTCCCTTTCTAACATGGAAAGCGGTGTAGACCATATTCTCCCGTGCGGCTGAAAAAGCCGCGTTATGGATCTGCGGTGAGAGGGAATGGGCAACAGGATCACCAATTACGGCGCATACCAGGCTCTT
The DNA here is from genome assembly GCA_964579015.1 of uncultured Acidobacteriota bacterium. Classification (GTDB taxonomy): domain Bacteria; phylum Acidobacteriota; class UBA6911; order RPQK01; family JAPXNP01. The sequence goes on from CAZOGT010000416.1 coordinate 754, forward strand.
TGAAGAGATGCCTGTAATATTCATGATTATGTCACTCCCTTCTCTTTGCCGGTAGATGCCTTCAGGTTATTACCTCGATTTCAGCAACGGCAGCCATTCTCCGTCCCCCGGTTTCTTCGAGCGGCGTGAACCTGATAAAACGGGCTTTCCGCGTCCGGCTGAAAAGGATTTCCTGGCGTATTGGATTATTCCTGATATTATCAAAAAAGCCTTCCTTGACCACTGTAACCCAGTTCTTGCCATTGGCGCTGACCTCGCATTTGTAGCTGAGTACGGTTCCTGGATCTCCGGGCCTGGGCCGGGGCAGATAAACCAGGCCCTTCAGGGACTCCATTTCCCCGAGATCTATGGTGAGTGAAGGGGTCTCTTCATCCTCTTTCCAGGTCGAGAGCCAGAATGTTTCGGGATTTCCGTCGATCGCGTTTTCAGGGGGAAAACGTTCTTCTTCAGATGATGACCCTCCTCTGGCGGTCCATTTTTCAGAACAGATATCAAATCTTCTGGATACGGGGTCACCAGCAAGGCTGTAGTTTTCAACAAAACCCCTGACCTTCAGGTCCCCTCCCCTCGGGAGCGGGAAAGGCTCGGTGTAGAGCTTCGAATCCTGTCCCGGATCAGACCCGTCGAGAGTGTAGTGAAAAAGTGTGTCGGGGCTGGCGCTTGAGATACGGACTGTACCCTCCCTGTCCCTCCGGATAACCGGTTCCGCCAGGATCTCGGGAGCCAGGTAAAGGCCGGCAAAAGAAAGGGCCGGGCATATCCTTGAAGCGGTGATCCTTACCCTGGCCATGGTGGTTGAAACTGCCGGAAACCTCAAAATGGATTTGTACCCGACCGTGGTCCCGCGGCTGACTTCTGTCCACTCGCCGTTTTTCAGTATTTCGAGCTGGAAGGATTCTATTCTCTGCCCCATGCTTTTCACAGGCTCCTGCAGAACGAGGCGGTTGAATTCCAGGGGGCTTTCGAAGGTAATGCTTATGTCAGCTTCTTCCTGGTGTTCCTCTCCGGTCCAGTACCCTTCTTCATCAGGGCTCAGCAGGCCTGAAAGCCCGGAACGATAATTCCCGGATGTTGCGGTGATTGAAGATGCCCGGGACAGGAGGTTTTCAGCGAAAGAATCCTTTAACACCTGTCCCATTTTCCTCAATATCAGGGCGTCTTTGTCCGGAATCAGGCCCCTCCTGTCCGGGGTCATATTCAGGAGGAAAACAGTATTGCCGCCAACGGAACGGTACCAGATGTCCAGCAGGTGCTCGGTACTCTTGACCCCCTGGTCCTCGTCCCGGTAAAACCATCCGTAACGCATTGAAGTATTGGTTTCAGCAGGGTACCAGATCAGCCATTCCGCATCCCGCAGTTTCTCCCTGCTGCCCAGGTCTTCGTCTCCGGCATCGGCCCAGTTGTAGTCATCGGGATGCTCGGGCAGGGGGATAACGCTCCATTCGCTGGGCCTGGTTCTGCCTGCCTCGTTTCCGCACCATCTGACATCAGGACCCTTGATTGAGATTACCGCGTTGGGCTGCAGACGGCGGATCATGTCATACCATGCCCGGCGGTTATAGGTCTGCCCGGTTCCCGGCTTTGGATTTGCCCCGTCAAACCAGACCGCTGAAATTTCACCATATTCAGTGAGCAGCTCATACAGCTGGTTCATGAAGTAGAGGTCATAATCAGTGATTTCGGAATACTCGAAGACCTCATCCGCTTCTTTCATGTGCCGGGGATCAGAAGGGATTTTTACAGAACGGGGCGGGCTTCCGTTTCCGTAGTACCC
>CAZOGT010000417.1:0-2523 GCA_964579015.1 uncultured Acidobacteriota bacterium
ACTGCCAGGACTGCCGCTGCAACAAAGATCATTCCCTGATAGCGGGTCATACAGTCAAGCCATAGACATACTCCCGCCAGAAGAGCCGGCCGTATCGACGGATTTCGGAACATAGCATGAACTGCCAGAAAAACCAGAACCAGCAGGGGAACAAACAGATTTTCACTCATCATCATCCGAGGGTAAACCAGCAGTACCGGCATAACGCTCAGCAAAACTACGGATATGACGCGCGAGGGACCGGACAGATTCCTTGAAATCCGCCAGGCGGCGAACGGGAGAACTGCTCCGATTAATACATTCAGCAGCAGGACAGCCCGATAAGTTTCGGGCCAGAGCATCCCTAGGGCCATCCAGCCCGGATAGAGTGGAGGGTACCCGGAGTTGACCGATCCCTGAGAGGCGAACAGGGCCAACATGTTTTTCCAGTATATAAACTCATCCCCATACACTACCGGACCGTATACATCTTGGATCGACAATACCCTCAAGGCCAGAATCGCCATACCAGCCAGCAGAGCCGAAAGCCAGATCCGGGGCAGGCCAAGGTTTTTCTGCATTTCAAAGAAGCTCCTTTATGGGGTTTTGAATACTCAGAACTGGAAATATACAAATGGAATGGCTCTCTCCGTGTAACTGAAAAAAATCAGGCTATACAGGGCGGCGGCTATCAGAATGCCCCTAACCCAGTCAGGGGCTACCAGCAGACGTTCGAATACATTCCAGCGCTCCTGTACCACCATCCCTGAAAAAGCAGCGGCAAGCAAAAGCCAGTGCCCTCTCAAAAACAATGACGTTCCCATACCATCCGTCCCGGACATTGCCTGAAGTATCCGGGCCGCATCCCCGAAGGTCTGTGCCCTGAAAAAAACCCATCCTATGCTTACCAGGATAAAAGTCATACCACCAGAAGCCAATCTTGCAGGCGCACTCCCCATCCAAAACGGGCCGCCTTTCCCCGACAGCCTGCGAATCAGGCGGTCGACGGCCAACAGCAACCCATGGTAACCTCCCCACACGACAAAGGTCCAGCTTGCCCCATGCCACAGCCCCCCGAGCAGCATTGTCAGCATCAGGTTAACATAGGTCCTCAGCTGGCCTTTACGGTTACCTCCCAAAGGGATATAGAGATAATCTCGAAGCCACGTCGATAAGGATATGTGCCAGCGATGCCAGAATTCCCGGATATCGACCGCCATGTATGGCCGGGCAAAATTAAGGGGAAAATGGAAACCCAGGACCCGGCCGCACCCTCTGGCGATGTCAGTGTACCCGGAAAAATCAAAATAAATCTGCATTCCGAATGCCACTACTCCCGTCCAGGCGGCAATCGCGCCGCTATGCCCGCCGAAGCCGCTGAAATATTGATCCGCTACCGTGGCAAACTGGTCTGCAAATACCATCTTCTTTACCAGGCCGAGGAGGATTAATCCAATTCCTTCTGAAAGATTGGCCTCTGATGGCTTCCGCCAGGCGTCAACCTGCGGGAGAAAATAGGAGGCCCGAACAATCGGCCCCGCCACCAGTTGGGGGAAAAAAGCCACGAACAGAGCAAAGTCAACAAATGATCGTGCCGGTCGTAGAGTGCCCCTTGATACATCGATTGTGTAGGAAAGCCCCTGGAAGGTAAAAAAGCTGATTCCGACGGGCAGGATTACCTGCAGCTGCCATGCATCCTCGGGAAGGCCGAGGAGCAGTGCCGCGCTGGCGGCAAAAAAATCATAGTACTTAAAGAAGCCCAGTACCCCGAGGGTACTGCCTATGGAAGCCCACAAAAGCACCTTGCGCCTGCGGGGTGAGGAAGAGGGAATCCATGCCCCCGCCAGATAATTTGCCAGGGTAACAAACGCCAGCAATCCACCGAATCTCCAGTCCCACGCCATGTAAAACCAGTAGCTCCCAGCCAGCAGGACATATCGACCGTAACGAAAGGGAACAGCATAAAACAGGGCCAGTACCAGGGCAAAAAAGATCCAGAAGGAAAAAGTGTTAAAAAGCATTACCTGACACCTCTTCCCTCCAGGGCCGCCCCTTCATCTTGCCCGGCACGGGATGCCTTAAAGGGCTGCAAGAGAAGTTGTCCCCACTGGAACGTCCCTCTCTGATCTCGGATACATACCGCAGCAAGTCTGTTGAAAACTCTCCTCTTCCCCTGGCGTTCATGTGCAGATGGTCAAAAAAATATTCAGGCTTTTCCAGGCCGCCAAATGCCTCAGCCGGCAGAACGATGGTTTCCGGGGACAACATCAGCCGGGCATGCGGGTCCACATTTTTCTCAGGATCATACAGCTCCCCCAACGGACCGCGGGGAGTGCGCAGTACAACCAATGTTGACCCGGCTTCCCGGCATAATTCTTCGATTCGCCCAATCCACCTCCTCTGATAGGCCAATTCAGCCGGTCGAATTTCCTCAGTGTAGATCCTGAGCCAGGTCAGATAGGCCTGCTTTTCATCCTGCGGCATTTCCTCCGAAAAAGCCGCTTCCGCCTCTGATACCCATATTCTCCCGGATAGATCTTCGTC
>CAZOGT010000418.1:0-2516 GCA_964579015.1 uncultured Acidobacteriota bacterium
GGCGGCATCAACAGTGAAGGCTGAAAGCCTGCCATTGAATAGCCTGGCGGTGATCTCCCCGGCGAAGACGGGGAGGGAACCCCAGGCTGATATGCCGGGCCTGCGGCCCTCAAGCCTCCCTTCGCTGCGCTTCGGGGGAAGCACTAAGCACTAAATCCGAAATCCGAAATGGAATTCCTGCTCCGGAATCAACTCGATGTATTCTTTCGGATTTCGAGTTTCAGGACTTGACCTTTCGCCCCGCAGGACGTCTCAGCACCGGAGGTGCGGCAGGTATTAGCCCAGGCTGACGGCGAGGCCCGAAGGGCTGAGCCGGAGCCCTGGGTTGGAGTGCGTGACCAAGTGGAGGGAGCCCTGGAAGGGCGACACAGGGAAGTGAGATTGGAGATGTGAGATTTTCTGGAGGCGCTGCTAATCCAGCAGGGGCCTGAGAAGGTCGCTCCAGATCCGGTATCCGGCTTCATTCATGTGCAGCCCGTCATCCCTGAACAGGCCGGGGTTGGGTTTTCCGTCTTCACCGGTCATCGGGGAATCTATATCCAGGAAGAAGAGGCGCGGGTTCCCCCGGCAGTATTCCTTTATCCACCCGTTGACCAGGCGGATATCCTCGATCAGGCCGATCCTGGCGATGCTCGGCTTGATTGCGATGAATATGAAGTCGGTTTCCGGGAGGTTCCCGCCGATGATGGCAGCCATTTCCTTGTAGTCACTGAACACCTCCTCGGGGTTCTTTCCGGCTGCCAGGTCATTATCCCCCGCGTAAAACACCACGGCCCTCGGCCTGTAGGGCAGCAGGATCAGGTCCGCGTAATAAATCGAGTCGGAGATATAGGACCCTCCGTAACCCCGGTTCAGTGTATTTATTTCCGGGAAAAATTTTCCCAGGTCCCACATCCTGATGCTGGAGCTCCCGAGGAAGAGTACGCCCCCGGGAGCAGGGGGGTTGTTCCGGTCTTCCTCCTTGAACCGGCTGATCTCCTCTTCGTAGATTTCAGGCCCGTGCACCTGGGAGAAAGCCGCGGTAACGCAGAGGAGCGCGGCCAGGAGAGGGGCGGTTATGCGTCCGTTGTTTTTCATGGTTTTCCTCTTTTTCCATTCCGGGCCGTTGCGCGGCCATCCGCCCGGAGCCGTATCAGGCCTTCCGGGTAACCCCGCTGATGTCGATCAGGTGAATCTGCCTGCCGGAATCCTGGTGGGGGGCGTCCACGGCTGCATATTTTCCATTCCGGCTGGACCTCGGGTGGAGGTCACAGCGCCATTCTCCCTGGTATTCGGGAGGCATGAAGAATTTCGCTACCGGAATGACCTCCTTCTTTTCAGTGTCATAGAGCATGACGTGCGACATCCGGTCCTGGTCCGGGTAGGAGTCATTCAGGATGAACCGGTTTCCGGGAATATAGGTGCAGTGACCGTCTTTTGCCATTTCCTTTCCCGCGGCCAGTTCCACAGTCCCGCCGCCCGCCTCATCCTGGAAAAGGCAGAACCCCGCATTCAGGCCCCAGGAGCTCAGCCCGGCATCGTACCCGGGGTAATGGGACCAGGCCAGGATGGTGTTGGGATCCCTCCAGATAAAATGCGAGGTCACTCCGCAGTCGTCGATAACCCTGATATCGCTCCCATCCAGGTTGGCGGTCATCATCCTGGTTTTCCATTGCCGCTCCCCGGTCCTCCAGCGGTTCAGGAAAATGAACCTCGAACCGTCAGGGTTGACCAGCAGATGATTGAAATAGTGCTTGTTGCCGGATATGTCTTCCTTCCAGGGGATGGATGCCATTTCAGCAATGGGAATGATCAGGTCGGTCCGTCCGGTCTCCAGGTCGAGCCTGAAGATCCCTGTTTCAGAGGGGGCCGCCTGGTCCGCGTACCTGTCGGGGAAGCCGGCGTACCCGTAGCCGGGCCTCATGTCGTCAATCCGGCTGAAGTCCGGAAACACCGCGGTTTTGCCGTCAGGGGTTATCGAGTATACCGGTGCGGGCAGGGTGTTCATTGCCCCGGTTTTTACGTTCAGGATCCGGCTGATGAAGCCTTCATCACCCCGGTCATTCCAGATAATCCGGTCAGCCGAGCCGGGAAGCCACTGCAGCATGCATCCCTGCTGCCAGCCCCAGGCCCTGCTTTCGCCCAGTTCCTGCCACCTGTCAGAATCTTCCAGGTCCACCATGCCGATTTTGATCGTATCCTCAGGATCAGGGGAGCGGTGTTCAAAATCGACTTCCATGCTGAGAAGAAAGCGGTCTTCGGGGCAGAATTCCAGCTTGTCGTAATAGGCGAACCAGTGGTGCCTGGGTCCGCTGGTGACCGTTCTCACCGGGAACTCGGGGGTTTCCATCCCCGCTCCAGGTTTTCCGCATGCCCAGAGAGCGGCACCGGCTGCCGCGGCAGCCCCCGTGGTTTTCAACATTGCGCGCCTGGTTATTGATTTTTTCATGGTATTCTCCGGACTGGAAATCTCCCTTTCGAGTGTCGGCTCCTCACCTGCGGCAGCCGTTAATCCCGGTAGAGGAGGTATTTCTCCC
>CAZOGT010000419.1:0-2504 GCA_964579015.1 uncultured Acidobacteriota bacterium
TGCGCGGCATGTCATACGAAGAGATGCTGGGAAGCATCCTCGCCGCCTGTAAAACCCGCATTTCCCAGCCCGGAGGGTAAGGACCAGGCACCGCGGGGTCAACGCGTCATCCGGCTCTTCTATAATCAGCGCCATGGACCCACTCTGGATCAGCATGGCTTTCATCCTGGGATTCCTTGTCCGCAATACAGGTCTCCCTCCCCTGGTCGGCTACCTGGCAGCCGGCTTTATCCTTAAATACTATGGCGCCGAAGCCGGGGATTTCGTCCAGGCTCTTTCCGATATCGGGATCATGCTGCTCCTCTTCACCATCGGTTTGAAGATGAAGGTGAAAACCTTCCTGCGGCCTGAAATCTGGGCCGGGGCCACCATCCATATCATCGCCACCGCGGCTGCCATCATCGCCGGGGTGATCCTGATGAGCTACTGGGGGATCAGCGCCTTTTCCGGATTAAGCTGGAAGGCCTCCCTGCTGGTAGCCTTTTCAATGAGCTTCAGCAGCACGGTGTTCGCCTTTAAGGTTCTTGAAGAAAAAGGGGAAATAACCTCCCTGCATGGGAAGATTTCCATAGGACTGCTGATCATGCAGGATATCTTTGCGGTCCTCTTTCTTGTTTTCGCGGCAGGCAAGGCCCCCAACCTCTACGCCCTGGCCATTCCCCTGGCACTGCTCCTGATGCGCCCCATCCTCTTCTTTTTCCTGGACCGAACCGGCCACGGTGAACTGCTGATTCTCTTCGGGTTTTTTGCCGCGCTGGTGCTGGGCGGAGAACTCTTTCACTTGACAGGCCTGAAATCCGACCTTGGAGCCCTGGCCGCCGGAATGCTGCTGGCTCAACACAAGAAAGCCGACGAGCTCTCGAAGATCCTGATAGGCTTCAAGGATATCTTTTTGATTGGCTTCTTCCTCAGCATCGGCCTTTCCGTTGACCTGACTCCCGGAATCATCCTGGCGGCGCTGATTGTCCTGACCGCGCTCTCCGTCAAGGTGCCTCTCTATTTCCTGGTCCTGAGCCGTTTCCGGCTCCGGGCCCGGACTGCTTTCCTGAGCAGCCTGACCCTGGCCAACTATAGTGAATTCGGGCTGATCGTGGCCAGCGTCGGAGCCTCTTCAGGATTGATTCCCAACGACTGGCTCGGCATACTCGCCATCGCACTGAGCCTTTCCTTCATTGTCGCCGCTCCGCTGAACGCCGCTTCCTACCGGCTTTTCACCAGGTTTCGGGACCCGCTCCTCAGGTTCCAGACCAGGCGGAGGCTCGATTATGACACCACGTATGATATCGGGGATGCCGAAATCCTGATCTTCGGGATGGGCAGGTTCGGGTCCAGCACCTATGACCAACTCAACAAGGTCTACGGCCGCAAGGTACTGGCCCTCGACTATGACGCCGAGACAGTTGCCATGCACCGGGATGCGGGGCGCAGCGTAATCCACGATGACGCAACCGACCTGGATTTCTGGGAAAAAATCGATGTGTCCCACCTCAAGACCGGACAGGTACAGATGGTGATACTCTGCATGGGAGACCACCAGTCCCACAAGTACGCCATTGAACGCCTGAAAGAGGTTGACTACCGGGGATTTATCGCCGCCACAGGAAAGTATGACGATGATGTCAGAAAACTGCGGGAAGCAGGGGTTGACTCCGCCTACAACTTTTACACTGAGGCAGGCATCGGTTTCGCCAATCACGTTTGCGAAAGGCTGTGCGCATCGCCTCCCGAAGAGGAGGTGAAGGATCATTGATTGGGGGGGAAATGGCACATGCATGCCTGCACAGGGAAGCCGTTTTCAGAACACCGTGCCCCCGAGGGGGGTTAAGGGGGAAAAGAAACATGCAGAAAGAGAGCAATGTCCCCGGGACATGCCGCAAATGCGGCAAAATTTTAAAAAGCAGGGATGATTACTGCGCCCACTGCCAGGTGGAACTTGCTGAAGAGCATATTGCTGATTCAGATAAAGAAACAGAACCGTCCCGGCCCGCGGATGAAAGAAAGAAAAAAATTCTCCAGGCGGCCATCCTCCTGGTTCTTCTCGGGATCATAATATTCAGGATTCCCGCAATAATTTCGGCATTTCAACATAAGCAGCCCGTCCGAACCGGAACCTATGAAACCGATGCCGGGGCTGACCTCTGCATCAGCACCCTCTGGCAGATATCCAGGATGCTGAAAGAGGGCCGGCTGCCTGACAGCAGCATTGTCTGCCCGATCAGCGGAAAGCCCTATATAGTAATTGAGGATGCAGCGGATATAACGGTGTACTGCCCTGATCCCGGCCAGCATGGCCTACGGGAATTACGGGTGAGCAGGGTGTTCCCCTGCCCGGAGGTGAAGCAATGATAAGAGAAACACTCCTAATTGGTCCTCTCCGTATCCTAATCCTTCTTCGCGAACAGCATCTCCTCGTCTAACAAGTCGGGTCAGCATAGAGAATATCCGGTCCGGCAATACCTTGGCTGTCCTGTTTTCTTCAGGTGTAAGTCCACATTCCTGCAGTA
>CAZOGT010000420.1:0-2455 GCA_964579015.1 uncultured Acidobacteriota bacterium
GGGTGTAAGCGCGACTCCGGTGGCCTCAAGGATTTCAAACACAAACCTATACACATTGGATGTGTATTTCCTGACGTTGATAAACAGGTAAAAAGCGCCGGCCGGCTCCACCCTGATTTCCAGGCCCATCTGTTTCAGCCTGCCAAGCGCGAACGTTCTTCTCCGGTCGTACTCCAGCCTCATCCGCTCCACGTCGGATGAGGCTTCCCGAAGCGCGGTTATTGCAGCGACCTGGGTAAAATCAGGGGCTGAAATGAACATGTTTTGTTGAATTTTTTGGGCAGGCCGGGCAAGATACGGGGGAAGAATCGCGTAGCCCAGCCTCCAACCGGTCATGGCGAACAATTTGGAAAAGCCGTTAAGGACAACGGAATCAGTGGAATACTCACGAATCGACCTGGCTTTTTCACCGTAAACCAGGCCATGGTAGATCTCGTCCGATATTACCAGCACTTCTTCGCCTGCGCATTTGACCAGGTCACGAAGACTGGAAGAGTCGGTAACAATGCCCGTGGGGTTGGAAGGAGAATTTATGATCAGCGCTTTTACCTTACTGCGGTTCCTGCTGATGTATTCTCCCGTTCCCTGCAGAGGATACTGAAAACCCTCCTCCTCAAACACATTTATCGGCACCGGAACTCCACCGAAAGCCCTTACGAACTCGGCATAACAGGAGTAGCCTGGATTCGTAATCAGGACCTGGTCCCCCGGATCCAGCAGCGAGGCAAATACCACGGTCATTGCACAGGAACTGCCCGGAGAAACCAGGATATGGTCAGGATGGATGATCGTCCGATACTGGTTGTAGTGCCATTCAGCTATAGCTTCCCGGAGCTCTATCCTTCCCAGGGAATGCGTATAATGGGTGTGCCCGTCGCGAATAGCCCTGGAAGCGGCCTCCCTGATCACCTCCGGGGTATCAAAGTCAGGCTCCCCCACCTCAAGGTGAATAACCGACCTGCCCTGGCGCTCAAGCTCCAGGGCCCTTTCCAGGACTTCCATAACCATAAAAGGCTTGACGCCCCGGCCCATGCCGCCTGCCCTGTCAATTGTCTTTTTCCGCATTGCGTTCCAATGAGCTCCTGTCCTTCAGGCAGGGCGTTACCCTAAAGCCTGCCTGAAATCTTCAATCAGGTCATCAGTGCCCTCAATCCCGGTCGAAATCCTGACCAGGCTGTCACTTATGCCCATCATCCTTCTCTCCTCAGCAGTCAAGCCGGAATGTGAGGTAAGGCTCGGAATGGTCACCAGGCTCTCAACTCCCCCCAGACTCGGGGCCTCTACGGGAAGCCTCAACCGGCCCAGGAATTCGCGGGCCCTGCGCAGATCGCCTCCAAGCTCCACACTCAGCATGCCGCTGAACCCGGAAAAAAGACTCTTGGTCTCCGCGTCTCCCCCTGATCCCGGAAGACCCGGATAGTGAACCCTTGTGATCCCGGGATGACCTGAAAGAAATTCAGCCAGATCAGAGGCGTGTATGTTGTGCTGACGCATACTCAGCGGCATGGTCTTCAGCCCTCTTTGCAGAAGGAAACAGGCGTGGGGGTCCAGGGTGGCTCCGAAATGAATATTTCTGTGATTGATCATCTTAATGTATTCGGATTTCCCGATTGCGGCACCGGCCGCAATGTCGGAATGCCCATTCAGGTACTTGGTGCAGCTGTGCAGGACAACATCAAACCCGACCCCCAGCGGCCTGAAATTGAAAGGCGTGGGAAAGGTGTTGTCAATCATTGAGATCAGGCCTTTTCTTCGGGCAAAGGCGGCAGCTTCAACCAGGTTCTCAATCTGCATCAGGGGATTGGTGATGGATTCAACCAGCAAGACCCTGGTATTCGGCCTGATGCTTGATTCAAGGCATTCCCTGGAAAGGTCATTGAGAAAACTCACCTCGATTCCATGGCGAGGCAATTCCCTGGTAAGAAGATCCCTGGTCCCGCCGTAAATACAGTTCTGGGCCAGCATATGGTCACCATTTTCCAGAAATGCCAGGAGTGAATCACTGACTGCGGCCATGCCGCTGGCCGTGACAAGGCCCGCTTCCCCATCCTCAAGAGCGGCCAGTTTAAGGCCGAGCGCCACATGGTTCGGCGTGCTGTTCAGCCGTATATACTTGAGGGACTCGTAGGAATCCTCTCCTCCATAAATGTAGGTTGAAGACTGAAATATCGGCAGGGTTACAGCGCCGCAGGCTTTTTCTTCAGGCTCACCGGCATGAACGGCCTTTGTCTCTATGTTCCATTCGTTCATAAGTCCATATGTCTCCTCGCTGGGATATATACCAATGGATTATATCTGAATTGATTTTTTTCGATACCTTGGGGCCCTTGTCATTCCACCCTCGGGGTCGATTCCCCGGCTGCCAGGGCCCCGGAGTCACCTATAAGGGACAGTCACCAGAAACGAACATAAGCTGGAAGCTTATGCCACGCTTTCCACCTCGGCGTCGGGGTCG
>CAZOGT010000421.1:0-2439 GCA_964579015.1 uncultured Acidobacteriota bacterium
CAGGACCACTCCCAGGTTAGTCTGCTGTCCATAATGGCGGGCAATCAGGCCGTCAAACATATCAGTAAGCCCGGCGGCTACAAAAATCAGAATGGCTATGCCTATTTTGTTGTAGACCAGGCAAAGAGCCAGGAAAGGAACCAGGGCCATCCTGAGCATGGTCAGCTGATTTGGTGAGACTATCAATTCTTACCTTTATCCCTTCCGTCAACCCGCTTCTTCCGGATCTCCCATAAAGCCGGGCCAACCCATTGCCGCTTCAGGTTACACTTTCGGCAAACACCCGGTCTGCATATTCACGAATTTCCCTGGCCTTTTCAATCTTCAGCATTTCATCAACACCGGCCTTCAATTCTTCAGCACTGGTGTTTCTCAGGGATTCCTTCAGCTTCGGTATAGCCAGGGGGGCAACGGACAGACAGTCGAAACCAAGACCCACCAAAACCTTGGCATACATTAGCTCTGAGGCCATCTCACCGCATACCACTGTTTCTTTCCCCATTTTGCCGGTGATATCAGCAACTGACTTTAGCAGAAAAAGAACAGCCGGATGCAATGGATTATAGAGATAAGAGACTTCTTCGTTAAGCCGTCCGGTCGCCAGGGTGTATTGTATCAGGTCATTGGTCCCCAACGAAAAGAAGTCAGCTTCCCTGGCCAGGGGCTCGATTATCATTACAGCGGAAGGCACTTCCAGAAGCACCCCGAGCTGCACCGCATGCTTCTTGCCGTCCCATAGGCCCAGAGACTTTTCAATGCCGTCGACTATTCCCCTGACTTCCAGAAATTCGTCCAGGTCGGAAACCATGGGAAGTACGATTTTCAGGTTCCCATACCTTGAAGCCCTGAGAATCGCCCTGACCTGGGTCTGGAACATCTCCGGCCTGCTCAAACTCAGGCGGATACCCCTCAACCCCAGGACCGCCCCCTCATCTCCGGCCAGGAATTCGCCCCCTCTGAGTTCCCCGAATGAAAGGTCCAGAGTCCTGATTATCCCGACCTTCCCCTGGAGGGTTTCAGCAAAACTCCGGTAAACCTGGAAATGCTCCTCCTCGGATATGTCCAGGGTCCCTCTTTTCAGATAAAGGTATTCAGTGCGAAACAGGCCCACACCATCAGCCCCCAGGTCAAGCACCGAGCTGACTTCGCTCACGATTTCGGTATTGCCGAGAATAGTGATCGTCTTGTTATCCCTGGTCACGCAGGCCTCATGGTCAGCCGCTATCGCACTCAGCCCTGAAGGGTGAGCATCAGCAGCTTCATCCTCCAGATCAAATACTCCCTGTCCCCTGGAGATCCTGACAATGCCTGAATCGCCGTCAACATAAAGATAATCACCGGAATGAACCTTGTCCCTGATACCTTCAATTCCGGACACCAGGGGAACCCCGTAGGAACGGGCAATAATGGCCACGTGGGAAGTATTACCCACCTTTTCCAGAACCAGTGCCTTGATGTGATCAAAAGGCACACTGGCCAGCTGAGAGAGCTTAAGGCTCTTCCCGACCAGGATAATGTCGTGTTCCAGTTCTGTTTCAGGCTGCTCAATGTTCAGCTTCAGCAACCCGGCAATCAGCCGGTCAACGACATCCTCGAAATCAGCAACCCTTTCCTTGAAATAGTCATTGTCCAGTGAAGCATAAGCCTCGAGGAGCTCGTCCGCTACATCCCGGACCGCCTGCTCCGGGCTGGCCAGCTTGTCAATAATCCTTTTTTCAATCTCACCCAGGAAGTTAGGGTCTTCCAGCATCAGCAAATGGGCATCTATTATGTAGGAAAGCTCACGCCCAACCACAGCCTCAAGCCGGGCCTTATCCTCAAGACAGCGCCGGTGGGATTCAGCTACACCCTCCCTGAACCTTTTCATTTCGGCTTCTACTTCAGATTCAGTTATCTTTATTCGGAATATTCCGGAATTGAAGGACTCCATTCGGAAAGCATGCCCGGTAGCAATCCCGGCAGAGAGACCCTGCCCTTTCAACTCATCCCATTCAGGATTTTTTCTGACCATGACACCTACTTTCCTTCACCAAACCTGTCCTTTATCAGGTCCTCAACAGCTTCGGCCGCTTCATGTTCATCACTTCCCTCGAAAAATATGTCGAGTTCGGTTCCCCTGGAAGCAGCAAGGAGCAAAACACCCAGGATACTTTTACCATTAATGCTCTGGTTTCCGTTACTCCTGGACAGCCTGATGTCTGATTCAAACGTCGAACCTAATTTAACCAGTTTTGAAGCGGCCCTGGCGTGAAGGCCAAGTTCATTTTCAATTCTGAGCACTTTTTTAATCATTCGCCAAGCAATTCTCCAGCCCTGGCTATCTGCCTTTTGCCAAGATCCCTTATTGTAGTAGCCAGCCCGGAAAGGGTCTCTCCGCCTTTCTGGTTTCCAAGCTTAACCACCATCGGCAGGTTCACCCCGGTCACAACATCCACCTTG
>CAZOGT010000422.1:0-2427 GCA_964579015.1 uncultured Acidobacteriota bacterium
AAACACCCGGGAGATCCTCGAGAGTGCCTGTGCGGCGGAAGGGCCGGTGCGGGAGTTACTGAAAATGAAGAATGAGGGGATAATAGGCCATGTGGGCTTCAGTACCCATGCCCCTCTGGATGTGATCATCAGGGCTATTGAAACCGATTTGTTCGAGTTTGTTAACCTCCATTATTACTATTTCTTCCAGCGAAACAAAGGCCCAATCGACCTGGCGGAATCAAAAGATATGGGAGTGTTTATCATTTCGCCCAATGATAAGGGAGGCCAGTTGTTCAATCCGCCGCAAAAATTGCAGGAGCTGACCCAACCGGCGAGCCCCCTGGAATGGAATGCCAGGTTCTGCCTGGCCAATCCGGCTATCCATACCCTTTCTTTCGGGATGCCGATTACCGAAAGCAGTAATCAGCTGGAAGGTATTTTCCCGGTATCGGTGCCTCTTTCGCCTTCCGATACAGAAATAAAACTAGCACTAGACAACCAGACCCTCCTTGATGAACATGCCGGTTTTGACGGTTACTGCATGGCAAACGACCCTTCGAACATCAATATACCCGAGGTATTACGTTTACGAAAAATGCTCAAGTGCTACGGCATGGAATCATTTGGCAAATACAGATACAACATGTTCAAGGAAGACGACCATTGGCTCAGGGGAGCATTCCCCACCGAACAGAACCTGGCAAAAATTGATATGAGTAAATGCCCGGAAGGAGTTCCGATTAAGGATTTGTTGCGGGAAACCCATGACGCGCTATTTATTCCGGAAAACAGGGCGGATGATGCCTGAAGCATAGTGGTTCCGTCAGACGGGGCAGCAGATGGAAAACAGCACTCAGATTCTGATAGTGATGATCGCTTATATGTCCCTGCTGGTTACCTGGGGCATTTATCAGGGCAGGAAAGTCAAGAGCAACAGTGACTACGCGATAGCAGGGAGAAGTCTGCCCGGATGGATGGCCGCGCTTTCCGAAAGGGCCACCGGCGAGTCATCCTGGGCATTACTTGGCTTTCCGGGCCTGGCCTACGCGGCCGGTTTGACCGGAATTTGGACTGCCGTCGGTTGCGTTGCAGGGATAATAACGGCCTGGGGTGCCCTGGCCTGGCGATTGCGCGACGAAGCCGATAAATATGAGGTAACCACTTTCACAGACTATCTGGCTAAACGCCACGGTGAATCAGGGAAGTGGATCAGGGTGGTTGCCAGTTTGACGATTGTCTTTTTCTTTTTCTTCTATGTCGGCGCCCAGTTTATCGGCGGCGGGAAAACCCTGCAGTCCCTTTTTTCCATTGATATCGAGATCGGAATGCTGATAACCGCCGCGATAATAGTTCCATATACGGTATACGGAGGATTCAGGAGCGTTGTCTACACCGATGTAATCCAGTCCATTGTCATGATCACCACTCTGGTGGTTGGCCCGATTGTCGGAATCTTTTACATCGCCAATCACGCCGGCGTGTATGCCCCTTCAATTCCTGAAGCCCTGGCCAAAGCGGGCCCTGCCTATGATTCATTGACCGGAGCTGTCACGGGATTCGCACTGGGAGCAGTCATCATGGGAGGATTGTCCTGGTTTTTTGGCTACCTGGGCGGCCAGCCCCAGCTCACCATGCGTTTCATGGCCATCAGGGATCCCGAACAGGCCAGGAAAGGCAGGAATGTAGGGATAATATGGACGATCTTTGCCTATGCCGGGGCCCTGTCGCTCGGGTGGATCGGCCTGGCCATATTCGGCCCGAATGGATTGCCCGATCAGGAACTGGTGATGCCAAGCGTCATTCTCGAAATATTCCCACCGGCCATAGCCGCTGTTTTGATTACCGGCGCGATTGCCGCGATGATCTCAACTGCTGATTCACTCCTGATTCTTTCAGCTACGGAGTTGTCCGAAAACCTTCTGAAAACAAGGGAACCTCTGCAGAATAGTGTCAGGCAATTGCTGCAATCAAGGATAGTTACAGCATTACTGGCCGCAATCGCCCTTATCATGGCTTATCTCAGCCCGTCTGACCTGATCTATGACCTGGTAGGTTATGTGTGGGCCGGAATCGGCGGCCCCTTCTCAATCGTGATCCTCTTTACTCTCTTCTGGAAAAAGTTTCATGGAAGGGCCGCATTGTTGACCATTGTTACAGGAATGGTTTTCACCATCGTATGGGTCCAGACCGGACTGGAGGAGATTCTCACCTCCCGGGTAACCAGCTTCGTCGCATCGGCGGTTATTGCGACTCTGGCTACACTGCTCATACCCAGGGCAAAGGAGAGAGAAGACAGGTAATTTTTGGAATAATATAATCCGGATAGCATTTTCTTTATCTGATTTTTTCAACCGAATCAGTAATATCAAGTTCGGCGAATTTTATGTCCTTCTGATCTGATCAATACCTTGGACTAAACAGACTCCACCCCCCATGAACGTCACC
>CAZOGT010000423.1:0-2425 GCA_964579015.1 uncultured Acidobacteriota bacterium
TCACCTCCATGTCGGTACCGTCTGATTTGAAGAGCCTGAAGGTCCCGGTGGCCGGGGGTGCGAACTGGTGCTCCCCGTTGTTGATGACGAACATGGTGGATATCGCTATGTTCGGGTTGATCGGATCAGTTCCCTCGACCACGTGAGAGAGGTAAACCAGGTTGACCGGCTTGTAGACGTCCAGTTCAGCCGCCCGGAGTCCGAACAGGTACTCGCCGTTCAGGGCCAGGTCCCGCACACCCGGGCTGTAGATGCTCCATACCGTGTTGCCGTTGAAGGCATCCAGGATCCTGATCCTCTCGCTTCCCGAATTGTAGAAGTAGACGTGGTTATTTGATACCTGGCCGTAGTCCGGAGTTGACATTCCGCCGCTGCCGAAGGCTGCATTAGTTACCCAAACGACAGTGCCGTCATTCTGGTCGAGAGCGGCTACGGAAGGTAAGGTGCCGTTGTTGTAAAAAACGTAAAGGTATCCGTAGGCCGCGGCAATAGGATTGGAACCGAGTATCGGCCAGACTGAGGACCATGATTCCGCACCCGTGTAGCTGTCGAGTGCCGCTACCGTTCCGGTAGAGGGATCAGCCACGAAAACATTGCGCTGGGTCGGCAGGATCCGGCATCCGTCTCCCCCGATTCCGGCTGTCTCCCAGAGAATGTCGCCATTGGTGATATCTACGGCTGCAACTGAGCTGGCCCTTGAAAAATAGAGCTGGTCTCCGAACAGCGCCAGCGGAGTGGCCGCGGTGGATACTTCCAGCGACCAGATTACCGTGCCTGTCGCAGCCTTGACTGCCCTGACGCGGGACTGGCTCTGGTAAAAGGCTGTCTCGTTCATGATCAGCGGGGCCCTGCCGTCCCAGACCGTTCCGCCGGTGTCTTCCCAGAGCAGGTTCCCGGTGGAGGCTTCCACCGCCTGGAGCACAGTCTGGAGGGTGGTTCCCCCTCCGCCGCTCACCAGGGTGGCGCCGGTCAAAAGGACAACATCATTGGCGTAGGCCGGAGGGAAGACGTTGCCAGAGGGCTGTTCAGGAGCTTCCCGGGTCCAGGATTCCCCGAAGGGCTCATCCTGGATCAGGCTGTAGTTTCCGGGGTTTCCGTTTTCGCCTACCAGCAGGTAGTTGTCAAAGAGGTGTAAAGTCTGCGCATCCTGGATCACCGGAAGGGCCGCAGTGACTAGGAGTTTAAAAGGGGGCTTGAAGTTGCCGGTGTCAGCATTCAGGTTAGCCCTGTTGTAGGAGTAACCGTTATCTGCCTTGTCCCCGGGATTCTGAGCCTGGATAACAGTCAGACTTAGAGATAAAAGAACAATGATTACTAAAAGCCGTTTCATAAAAATCTCCTTACATTATTGATGAACCAAGACGCAAAACCAATACGCAGATGTCAATGTCCCATTATATGGGGATATTATGACATGAATAGAGATGCTCCCAGCCGGGATTAATCACAAAATTTTAATGATTTATTTTTCGTAAGCGCCTTTCAGCATCATTCCTTCCGGTATTTCAATCCTTTCAGTGCCTCGGTTCACCAGTACAACCGAGTCCTGTGCCGTAACATTGTCCCGGAAAAGGAATGGCCCGGAAACGGAAAATTCCCTGCAGTCCCTGAGGGATGGCACCTTGTTGGGAAAGGCCCGGTTCCAGTCATGGATGTACTTGTAGTACCTGCTGTCCAGCTTGATGCTGATTTCCGGGTACCGGCAGGACCTGCACTGGGTCAGGGAATAATCATCATGGATCAGCACGATCCGGTCGGAACGGACCAGGAGGAGGTCTTCGCATGACTTCACGGGCAGAAACCTGCTTCGGGGCACTTCCAGGGCTGCGGAGCCGCCAAAGAAGCTGATGGCCGCACCCATGGCGCTTTCCAGCTGAAAGACCTCTGCCGAGGAGTCGTCCACCGGGTTGACATGCTTGTCATTGCGGATCAGAGGCAGGGGGATCAGCCCCCCATTACGCTCCAGTATATCCCGCAGCTCCCTGAGGTTGATCCAGAGGTTGTTGGTATTGAAAAACTTGTGCCTCTCGATATCCTGGAAAGCATCTTCATCCTCCTCCGGACACTGGGCGGACTCCCTCAGGAGCAGGCTTCCGTCTTTTGCAGACCTGGCCAGGTGCCCGCCTTTCCTGTCAGCAGCCGTGCGGCGCGTCACTTCCATCAGGAAGGGAATGCCGTTTTTCGCGATGTGCCCGAGGATCCCGGGATGCAGCGAGGCGCAGAGATTGTCGGAGTTGGAGATAAAGGCGTATTCATATCCCGCCTCAAGCAGCCTCTCAAGGGTCCCGCTGCCCTGAATGGCTGTGAACAGGTCTCCATGTCCCGGGGGACACCATTCCAGGTCCGGGTCATCCGGGTATTCCACCGGCCCCAGGGTCGCTTTTTCGACCTTGGGATTCATGCTCTGTACAAACTCGAGGGGCAG
>CAZOGT010000424.1:0-2392 GCA_964579015.1 uncultured Acidobacteriota bacterium
GCCTTCCATCCCGGGAAGCCTGGGGACGGTTTTTAGATAATCGAGGAGGTGTTCCAGCATTTCTCCGGCCCGGGGGCATTCGCCGGCAAGCTTGGCCTTGATCAATTCCCGGTCTGCAACATAATCCAGCTCTTTGGAAATTTCTTCCAGGGCGTCACCCAATTCGTTCAGGACAATTCTTCCCTCCAGCGGAGCCGGGTAATAATCATCGATATCAATATCTTCCAGCAGGTTTTTTTCCGAGGGGTCTCCCATCCTGGATTTGCTGGAATGCTCATAGTGAAAAACCTTTTCAGCTTCAATATAGTGGTCTGACCCATAGATGCTGTTCTTGACCTGGAAGCATACCTGAAATCCTTGGGACTGCCTTAAAAAGGATGTCAGGGCAAGGTAGGTTATCTCAGAAGAAAGGTATTCCGTGATGGCCTGCCGGAATTCCGCGTAGTGACCTTCGTCTATCGTATATTCGTCAAAAAGGGTGTGAATATGGCCGGTGTTGTTGACCACCATCGTCACTTGTTCATTTTCCAGGGCGCGCCGGGCCTTTGCCGACAATTCAGTTCCGTTGAACCACATGTTTTTAGTGACAATTCGCCGGTTATTGGTAAGGATTCCGTCCCCGACCGCCACGAAATTCTGGGAGTGAAGGGGCGTGGCCATCAGGAATATCTTTTCCAGGGGCACTTCTCCCACTACATGCAGCAGTGCAGCGTAGAGTGTTGACAGGCTCACGCATTCACCGGCCCCGCTGGAATAGCCTTCCCGGTGCTGGAATGCTTTCATGGCGTCGATAGTTTCGGTTTTCCAGTAGGGAATCACGTCTGACTGGTATTGGTCAAGGCCGAAGTGCCGGCGAATATCCATGTCAAAGTAATATTTGTCTCCCTCGTATCCAAACAAGGCATTGCTTTGTTTGAGGAGTTCAAGGTCGACGAATCCCTCGAACCTGCCAAGCTCCTTTTGCTTGGTGGTCAGCCCCCATGTGTCAAGGTCCAGGTTGAACGTGAAATTGTTCATGATAAACTGCTTGACCCTGTGAATCTTCTGGTTTTGATTCATGCTTCCGATTTTGGAAAACCATGGATCTTCCTTGAATTCCCAGGTTATCGGCGACATGATATTGGCCAGGACCAGGGAATACATGATTTCCGGAAAGATGAAGATCTCCATGTCGGAAAGGGTGACAGCAGAGGAATATTTTTCAAGTGATTTTGGATCTTGGGCATTATACATATCTGTTCCTGATGATTATTTGATTTTAGTTCAATTCAGAGAATTCCCTGAACATACTCTCGATGTCAGGAGTGCCGGGACCGTGAAGGACCAGCCGGTACCTGAGGGTTGTTTCGCCTGATCTGGAAATCCTGACCGGATTCCGGCCGGGATAAACCGGGTTCTGCATGCTGTCCCTGTAACGCAGTATCCACGCCTGGATAAATCCGGGATTGGAAGGGTGCTGGATAACGGCAATTCCACTTTTGGCGCCTTCGCTGTAACTGCCCATGACATCAAGAGCCGGACCAGCGGAAACCGCCCTGTTACGGGGTTCCACTTTTCCAGCAAGACCACGGAAAGAAACATCTTCAGGCAACAGGACCCTCAGGGAAAAACCGCCGTACCCTTTTTCGTCATCTGAACCGCCGATCAGGATGTTATCGGCAAGGGCCCGGAGACTGATTTTGAAGTCTATGATTCTCTGGCCTGCTTCTTGAGGGTAGACGGTTATTTCGGCATTTTCTTCAACAAAGGGATCCATCTCCCCGTCCTGATCAACCCGCTTAGGGGATTTCCAGAGAACCCTGGTTTTCAGCATGATTCCCCCTTCCGCAAGATTCGTTGTTCCGGCTGAAACCACATCCCATTCCATATCCCGGCATTCCCATCCGTCCCCGAGGCTGGTGTCTCCTTCCCTGACCTGGTGCCAGGTCCAGAATATACCCCGCTGGTGCAGGTGGTCATCGGGGAAATCTTCAGTGATTATTTTTCCATCGAGGTTGTAAAGGGGGTGGATGTAATTGGCCCTTTTGTACAGCCCGTTTTTTGATTTGGCGGCTTTCTGGTAGTGGAGCACCGGTGATCCGTCCTCCAGTATCAGGATCCCTTCAGGGGTTTCCCGGGCAGCCATCTGCGGAGCGGCCTGCAGGAGCGGAGATGGGGTTATTGCCAGGAGAATCAGGGCCAGGAAAGATGATCTGATATTCATCTTCTATTAATAATACTCCGGCAGTCAAAAAGCAAGAAGAGAGGCCTCCGAGGAGTTCCCCTGTTTTTCGCAGGTGAGAAGGATTTCAAATCGGGGTCGGCGAGAAAATGATGAACCTGCCCTGAATCTTTAGCGTCCAGGCGGCCGGCCGGGGATTCGACCCCGATAGCGATACCGACCCCGACCGCG
>CAZOGT010000425.1:0-2386 GCA_964579015.1 uncultured Acidobacteriota bacterium
CCATGAAGTTTATGGCTTCAGGCGTCACCTTTTCAGCGGCCATGGTCAGGTCACCTTCATTCTCCCGGTCCTCTTCGTCGACCACGATAACCATTTTGCCGTTTCGAATATCTTCAATGGCTTGTTCCACAGCAGCAATGCACATATTATGTTTCCCGATGAAAATTTTTCATTAACGTCAAAAAAAAAGCCTTTGACCGGACGGAATTCCTAATTTACAGGAGGAAGATTCCGAATCCACCTCAAACGGTTATCGTCGGAATTGGAGACCCGTTCAAGCTCTTCCCGAAAATAAGGGGACGTATACCTCAGCAGAACGGGATTGTCCGGGTCGTCATGAAAAAGCCAGGTCCCTTTACGGCTGTCCTTTATCCTGATCGCGGGAATCTCAATCTCTTCTCCGTCCAGGCTGAGGCTGTACATTTCCCTGCCGTCCAGAACGAACTCAGCCTTCATATTGTTGAGCTTATACTTTACCGGGGACCCCAACACAAGCTCCCGGTACATCTTCCGCGAAAGCCATTTCGTAACGGTATCGGATGACTCCCAGCCGACACCCGCTTCGAACAGGTTTCCGTAGGTCAGGGTCTCGGCAGACTCAACCGCTGAACTGTGGAGGTGAACAGTCCCCTGGAAGGCGGTGGTCTCCCATTCAAATACCCGGTCCGGCGTAAACCTGGCAATCCGGATCACAAACTGGCGATCCTCTCCATCAATAATACTGGTGTAGACGAGGATGCTCCGGTCCCTGAGCGGCAGTCCCGCCTCAGTCCCGAAAGCCGCCGTTATCCCGGCTGTCGTCAGCAGCAGTAATACCAAGGCTGTTTTTTGTATGCTTTTCCACATATTTACTTATAACATCCGCCTCAAGGTTAACTTTGTCCCCTGGCCTGAATTCCGACATATTGGTCACCTCCATGGTATGGGGAATAATGGTCACTTCCATGAAGTCTTCAGCCAGGGCGGAAATCGTGAGGCTTATCCCATCCAGGGTTATGCTTCCCTTCATAACGCAGTACCTGGAGACCTCTTCAGGCAGCGATATCCTGAAAGCACTTCCCCGGTGGCATCCACGTGCCCCTGCACCAGGTGTCCGCCAAGAACGTCATTCAGCTTAAGCGGCGGTTCGAGGTTGACCGGATCTCCGATTTCCCTATCCCCAAGGTTTGAACGCCGGAGCGTTTCCGGTGAAGCATCTACTTCAATACAGTCCCCCTCCATACCGGTTACCGTAAGGCAGACGCCGTTCACGCTGATGCTGTGCCCGATATCAAGGTCGGCGTGGAGCTCCCCGACCCTGAAACGAAACGTGACGCCATCCGGGGAGGACTCTTTTCCAACGATTTCTCCGGTTTCCCTGACTATTCCAGTAAACACGTTATGAACAACCCTTTCTTTCACTTCTGCTGCAGAGGAGGCTTGCTCTCCTGCCTGCTTTTTCCACCTGCCGGGCGCCTGCTTTTCTTACTGGGAGCCCATCCCCTGGGCTTGGGGCCGGACGGCCTTTTCTTTTCCGCATTACCGCCGACTTTCAAGGCCTGGATTTCAGCGGGCGTAAGTTTTCTAAACTGCCCGGCCTTAAGGGCACCCAGGCCAACCGGGCCTACCGAGACCCTTTTCAGCTTCATCACGAAGTGCCCGATTTCTTCGAACATCCTCCTCACCTGGCGGTTCTTGCCCTGGACCAGGGTAACCTCCAGCCATGGGTTACGGGAAAACTTCAGCACTTTTATCCAGCATGGGGCCAGCTTCGTGCCGTCTTTCAGGCGGGCTCCCCTCCTGAGAAAATCGAGTCTCTTCTTATCCGGGATCTCCTGGATCTTTACGCGGTAGACCTTGGGAATTGAGCCGGCGGTCATAATGTTCTTTGCCAGGTCACCGTCATTGGTCATGATCACCAGGCCTTCACTGTTAAAATCAAGCCGGCCTGCCGGGTAGACCCTTCTCCTGGAGGTGAAATAGTCGGAAACCACAGGCCGTCCTTCAGGATCAGACAGGGATGTCACTACTCCCTGGGGCTTGTAAAAAGCAAAGTATTCCAGGGGTTCCGGATGGATCAGTTTCCCGTCAACCCTGACGTAGTCCCTCTCGATATCCGCCCTGGTACCCAGGACCTTCACAACCTCTCCGTTTACGGACACTTTTCCCGCACGGATCAATTCTTCGGCCCGCCGGCGAGAGGTAATTCCGGCCATTGAGATTATTTTCTGTAAACGTTCTTCCATATCTGGTGATTTCCAAAGTGCCTGCCGCGGTAAAAAACCCGCGGTATTCCAGGCCTGCCGTCAAGTTCATCCAACGGCCAAATTGTAACATTAATCCGGTTTCAGGGCATGATGCTCCGGTGTTGTAGCTGGAGCTGCCAGCTCCAGTAACTCCGGAATAG
>CAZOGT010000426.1:0-2378 GCA_964579015.1 uncultured Acidobacteriota bacterium
TCCCGGCGGCTTTGCCTCCCCGTAACGGTCAACTCGGGGTCGGTATCGCTATCGGGGTCGGGGTCGGAGAGAAGTTCGAAGTCTGATGGCTGAACTTAGATGTTAGATGTGCGAACTTTACCTGGTGCTTTCAGCGCGGCGGTTGTCGTCATCGTATGCGTAATTCGGGTTTCTGCCGGGTAGAAGATGTATAAGGTTCCCGACGCCGTCGGGAACCGGAAAGCAAGGATGCTTCCGACCACAGGAACCCCTCATTTCCTGGTCAACTTCAGAATGACCCCGGGGTTGTTGAGGACGGGGTATATGGCTCCGTCTGGTCCGCAGCCTACGTCGCGGACGCGGCCGTGATTTTTCAAAATGACCTCATCGTGCATCACGCGGACTTCGTGGATGTTCAGCAGGCGAACTTCCTCGTATTTCAGGGCGGTGACGAGCATGTAGTTTTCCCAGAGGGGGAACTGGCTGCCGGTGACGAAGTCCATGCCGCAGACGGCGATGGACGGCCGCCAATAATAGACAGGCTGGGCCATGCCGGGCTTGGCGCGGAATTCGGAGACCGGCGTGCCGCTGTAGTTCTTGCCGTAGGTGATTTCCGGCCAGCCGTAGTTGACGCCGGGGCGGATGAGGTTGATCTCGTCGCCGCCGAGCGGTCCGTGTTCGGTCTCCCAGAGCTGGTCGGTCACCGGGTGTACAGCCATGCCCTGGGGATTACGGATGCCCAGGGCGAAGATGGCTTCCATCGCGTTGGCTTTATTCACGAACGGGTTGTCCTCGGGGATCCTTCCGTCCTTATGGATGCGGAAGATCTTGCCGTTGGGCAGAGACAGGTCCTGGGCGTTATTCTGCCGGCCGCGGTCGCCGATTCCGAAATACAGATATCCCTTATCGTCGAAGACGATGCGGCATCCGTAGTGATAGCGGGTAGTGAGGTAGGTTTCGTGCGGGGCCTCAAAAATAACCTCCTGGCCGGTCCAGGTGTGATCCTTGATTTTGCCGCGGACGATGCGGGTCATGGCTGGTACGGTGCCGCCTTCGGGGTTTTCGGGCGAGCCGTGGCTGTAAGCCAGGTAGATCCAGCCGTTTTTGTCATAGTCCGGGTCGACAGCGACGTCGAGCATTCCGCCCTGGCCTTCCGGGATGACCTCGGGGGTATTTTTGATGGGCTCGGGATCGAGCCTGCCGTTATTGATGATGCGCAGCGGGCCGGGGCGTTCGGTGACGAGGATGGTATTTTCGTCAATGAAGGCGATGGCCCAGGGGATGTCCAGGCCTTCGGCGACGACTTCGACGTTGATTTTATAGTCCAGTGTTTCAAGCTCTCTGGGCAGCGGCGGCTTCTGGGGATTGGCCTTCTTTTCGGCCTCTTCGAGGAAATCGACGATGGCCTGCATCTGGTCTCGGGTGAGAGAGTCTTTATAGGAGGGCATACCGAGGTTGGGGAGGCCGAATTCGATGTTGCTGTAGATGTAGCCGCGGGAGGCTCCGAACTGCCAGACACCGTCGATGAGGCTCTGGGCGTTGCCGCCCTGGAGTTCGGCGCCGTGACAGGAGGCGCAGTACTGCTGGTAGAGGGCTTCTCCGTCGGGGGCGGAGAAGGCGGGAATCAGGGAACCAAGAAGGACTGCAAGGATGGTTTGAATCTGAATCGTTCTATTCATGGCAGATCTCCAGTTTCAAATTTGTCTATCTCCAGCTTAAATCGAAAAGAGCCAATTGCAAGAAAAATCGTATCGCCCGCATCAGGGAAATTCAGTTGTGGATTACCGCCGGATGTGTGAGAATCTTGAAAAGTTGATCTTTTTTGTGTCTCCAGCTGTTTAGGGATACTGCCTTCCCGGCGCTCTGAATGGCCGGATCCGGCACGCCTGGCAGAACGCTTTGGCAGGTTCTGCGTCAACCCATAAGATAGGCTTCCATGCTGCTTTCGATCTATCAATTTTCATGTCGGGCCTGGTGGTTTCTGGACAAAATCGAGGACTTGCTGAGCCGGCACAGGGAAGTGAGATCGGAGATTGGAGATGTTCGAATGGGAAACCATAATCTCCTCTGTCACCTGCAGCAATGTCCTCTGTCCCCTGTAGCGCCCTGCAGGAGGAGCGGTTCAGGAAAGCTCGCAACAAGTACTGCAATGACCAGATGACCCCCCGGCCACATCTCCGAAGCCGCCAACTACCGGTCACTGGATAGGGATTACTGGGGAGGGTTTTGAGGAAGGAATTTAACGCAATGACGCGGGGACGCAAAGACGCAAAGAAAACCTTTTATAATCATTGCGCCTCTGCGCCTTTGCGGCATGGCGTTAAAAATGTCCCCTGCAGCGCTGTCCTCTGTCACCTGCAGCAATGTCCTCTGTCCCCTGTAGCGCCCTGCAGGAGGAG
>CAZOGT010000427.1:0-2373 GCA_964579015.1 uncultured Acidobacteriota bacterium
CTGATTGCCAGATCGTACGCTTCGCTTAATCCGGTCGTGACCAGGATTTCATCTTTCGGCCGGTACACGGTCCCCAGAAAACCGGCTATGTAGGAGGATATCGACTCCCTGAGCGAGAAGAGGCCGGAATTTGAAGTGTAGCCGGTGGCCCCTCTTTCCAGGGCGTAGATTGCCGCGTCCCTGATATGCCAGGGCGTCTGGCACCCCGGTTCCCCGACCCCGAGGCTTATCGCGTCCTGCATCTCATTGACGATGTCAAAAAAATCCCTGATACCTGACCCGGGGATCTCCCTGACATGGCCGGCTATCCTGCTATGGAGTGACTTTGAGCTTTTCATATTCTTCCCGGGTTTCCATCAGTACTCCATTGTTTTTGTAGGTCTTGAGCATGAAATGACTCGTCGTAGAGTTCACGCCTTCCAGGGGGGCCAGCTTGGCGCTTACGAAGGACGCTACTTCACGGAGGCTTTCCCCGACAACAAAGAGCAGCAGATCGTAGTTTCCGCTCATCAGGTACATGGATTTAACCTCCGGGAAGGCGGCGATTCTCCTTGCCACGTGATCAAATCCATCTTCACGGCGGGGCGCCACATCCACTTCAATCAGCGCGGTAACCTCGTTGTTTTCCAGGGTTTCTTCGTCAACAATGGCCTGGTAGCCCTTGATGATCCCGGTTTTTTCCAGCTTCCTGATTTCGCGCTCCACGTCCTCCTCGGTACGGTTCAGCATCCTGGCGATGTCCGAAGCGGACTCACGCGCGTTACCCCTCAATATCTTAAGTATTTCATTCATGGTTCTCTCCCAGGTTGTTCTGGTCGGATAATGTAACACAAGATGGTCGCGGGTTGCAGGGATGGGGGAATTACTTCATGGCCAGTTCGATCTTCTCCATGAAGCTCTGTTGGACTTCCAGAGCCTCCTGGAAACGGTAACGTTTCACCAGGCGCTCCAGGTCGTCCAGGTCCCTGGCAAACGCGTCGGGCCAGCTCCAGGAGTTGATTTCGTGCAGCAGCTCCTTGCAGGGTTTCGGTTTAAATTCCTTCAGCGGCTCCTGCATCTGTTCCAGGTTCTTCCTGAGGTCTTCGATGGAACCCTCGGGAAGGTCTCCAGTGCCGGGCTCGGAAAGGATCTGGCTGTTGGCTAGCAGGCCGTCCACCACGGTCATCAGGCTGGACGTGAAATCCTCAAGCTGTCCGTGGTAGACACCGTCACCGCGGCTGAGAGTCATTTCGAGGTCCGCCGCGCAGGCCTGCAGCCGGGTCATTCCCAGGCTTCCGGCCACACCCTTGATCGAATGGGCCATGCGGTGCGCTGATTCCAGATCGTCGCTGGCTATCAGGTCTGAAATTTTCCCGGGAGCCTCGGAATAGTTGTTGATGAATTTCTGCAGGAGTCTCCTGAACAGATCAGAATTATCGGACAGCAGTTTCCTGGCCGTATCCATGTCGATTCCGGGAATCTCAAGTGAGAACAGGTCTGAGGTTGCGGCATTTTCATCCGTCATGATGAAGGTCTCCTTGGCTTTCAGCCATTTTGCCAGAGTGCGGCAGAGGTTGGAGGGCTCAAACGGCTTTGAGATATGCCCGTTCATTCCGGCCTGAAAACACCTCTCCTTATCCCTTTTCATGGCATGGGCGGTCATTGCCAGAATCGGCATTTCATCCAGGCCGGGAAGGTCCAGTTTCCGGATTTCCCTGGTGGCCTCCAGGCCGCCCATGACCGGCATCTGGAGGTCCATGAGTACCAGGTCATAATGGTTGTTCTTGATCATCTGGATGGCTTCCTGCCCGTTCTGGGCCAGGGAAACCCTGATATCAAGCTTTTTCAGGATTTTTTCCGCGACCTCCTGGTTTATCTCGTTATCCTCAACCAGGAGGATGCGGCTTCCTTCGAAGGAATACGTAGACAGAGCGACATTGTTCGACTCGCGGGCGGATGGATTCTCATGGCCGAAAGCATCCATGATGGTGTTGAAGAGGACCGAAGGCTGGAAAGGCTTGGTAAGGACGCTGGCGAAACCTATGGAAATCTCCTTTTTGTCGACCTTGTTTTTATCCCTGGAGGTGACCAGGATCAGCCGCTGCTTGTCGAGGGGGAATTCCTTGTCCAGGGCTTTCGCGGTTTCAATTCCACTCATTCCCGGCATGTCACGGTCAAAGATCAGCAGGCTGAAGGGGTCCTTTTCTTTTTCGGCTTTCCGGAATTCTTCAATGGCCCGTACCCCGCTTTCCACCGCTAATGTCCGGAAACCCATCGGTTCCAGGAGGCTCACAATTATTTTTCTTGCGGTGGGATTGTCATCCGCTGCCAGGATCCTGATGCCACTGAGGCTGGGATCAGGTACGAAAACGTTTTTCCTGGTCCTGCTTCCAT
>CAZOGT010000428.1:0-2372 GCA_964579015.1 uncultured Acidobacteriota bacterium
GGCCTTTTTCCTGTTTATTCTCTTTATTTGCTGCCAGCCTCTGCTCTCCGTTTCTCCACAGGAAGGGGAAACCGTCCCGTTTGCATTCCGAAAGCAGCAGACTGGCTACTACGGGCCGGGGGCCGGGGATCCGGAACCTGTCGGCATCGAGGAGGTTCTGCTGGCCTACTTCGGTCCCGGGGATGGGGACCACCCGGAACATGGAGGTATCTGGACAGCCCTGCAAATCGCCGAGAGGGATGTAAATGCCTCGGGAGGGGTCAGGGGAAAACCCCTGAAAATACTGCCGATCTGGACTGAAGACCCCTGGAAAGGAGGCATCAGCGATATGGTCAGAACCGTCTACGAACAGGATATCTGGGCGCTGATCGGTTCAGTAGACAGCGCCTCCACCCACCTCCTTGAGCAGATAGCCGCCAAGATCAGAATTCCGGTCATCAGCCCGGTAAGCACTGACAAATCCGCTAACCTGGCCAATGTCCCCTGGCTTTTTTCAATGCTTCCCGGGGACCATATCCTTGCCGAAAGCATGATCGCCAGGATCAGGAGCGTCCTTGGGGAGGAGGATTCATTCGTGCTGATATCAGGAACGGACCACGACTCCCGGCTTTTCTCCAGGGAACTGCAAAGCCTGCTGTCAGAAGAAAAACTGGTTCCCTCATACATCCTGGAATATATTCCGGGCCTTTCCTTTCCCTGGCATCGCATCAGCGCCGACACCGGCCTGTTCATCATCAGTGCCCCCCCTGAGGAAAGCGCGGACCTGGTCACCGGAATCCGCCAAAAATCCCGAAACGCAAAGATTGTAGGCGGGCCCTTCTTTGGAAGAAACCGTTTCAGGGAACTCTGCGGTGATCAATGCGCGGGGGTCATCCATGTTTCTCCAGGCTCCTGCTCACCCGGTTCTGAATTTTCCAGGGAATTCCGCAGGCGAACCGGGGATAATCCCGACTATGCAGCCGGAAGCGCCTATGACTCTCTCCTGATCATAGCTGCGGCACTGGAAAAATCAGGACTTAACCGGACCAGGCTGCAGGAGGAAATCCGCGGCCTCTCCCCCTGGACGGGAACCACCGGCATTATCGCGTGGGACCCATTGGGTCAGAATACCCGGGCAGGAAGCATGGAAACTGTTTCAGGCACCTGCGCAACTGCCCGGGGGAAGGACTAAAGGCACCTTCTCCCCTGGCTGCAAGACCAGAAAATCCTCGTCCCAGGGGCCGTTAAGCAACTTTTCAAAAAGCCGCCAGGAAGCATCCATCCGGATAAACTCCCAGTTGTTCCTGATGCTTTCCCGCCTGACCTTCTCCGCCAGTCCTTCATTGCTTCCCTCGGGGCCTTCCAGCAGCACCGCCCTGCGGTATCGTTTTTTCCAGGCACCCATGGTCTGCTCCAGGTATTCCAGGTCATCCTCACCATACTTTCCGGCTGCATTCCCAGCGCCGATTCCGGAAACGGAATCAAGCGGGTGCCCGTAAACAGCTTGATTCTCATGTTCCGTATGCTGTTTTTCAAAATATCCGGGAATGAACCAGAACGTACCAGGCTCCCTGGAGAATTCCTCCATGTAACGCTCGTGGCTGCCCAGGAACATGGATACGCAATCATGGACCCTGGGTATCACCAGCGGGACCTTTCCGGCTGCCAGCCCTGCTGCCGCGCCGCCGCATAAACCGTATCCGAGGATCACCGCTTCATAAAATCCGGCCGATGCTTCGCTGATTTTTTTCTGCAGGACCCGGCCGAGATACCCCGGATTCTCGTGGAGAAACTTCCCGGTGAAATCAATATCAAGAGCATAAGGGGAGGCAGCGGCCAGGGCGGTGACAGGCCTGGAGAACACAGAGCAGGCTATCAGTTTTCTCCGATTTCTCCTGGGAGATGGACTCGATGATGAATCAGGCATGCACCATTTTAACTCCAACTGATGGCCCGGAAGCAAGTTTTCAGGCAACTTTGGGAGCCAATAACTGAATCTCTCGAAACAGAAAAGCAACTTGCCAAATTGCATTGCCTCAGGTGAAGAGGGACAGGGACCAAAGGGACCTAAAGGACCTTAGGGACCATTCTATCCTGGCTTTCAGAAAGCCGGCCCCTGGAGTTTTTTTTGGGTCCCTTGTGTCCCTATAGTCTCTTTTGTCCCTGTGGATGAAAAGTTTTCGGGCAACTTTGGGAGCCATGAAAGGTGGCGTCCCCACGGGGATTTGAACCCCGGTCGCCGCCGTGAAAGGGCGGTGTCCTAGGCCAGGCTAGACGATGGGGACGCATTCTCTGAATACGAGCACGAATTCTACAAAAAAAGTGGTTTCAATTCAAATTTTTTTATACTAAAAGAAAAAATATTTCCTTTTATCCCCTAAAGAATAATGTTT